>DATJDB010000278.1:0-7759 GCA_035497635.1 Pseudomonas sp.
GCGAACACCTGCCACTGTTTTCCAGTCTGCTCAAGGCGGTGTTCTTTGATATTTCCATGGCGGTAGACGCCTACGCCGCCACCCAGCGCCAGGCGCTGGAAGACAGCGAGGCGCGCTTCGCCCGGGCCATGCGCGGTGCCAACGACGGCCTGTGGGACTGGGATGTGGAGTCCGATTATCTCTACGTTTCCGAACGTTGGGCGACCATGCTCGGCCTGACCCGCGACGCCCTCAGCGACAGCAGCCAGAGCTGGTTCAACCGTGTGCATCCGGACGATCTGCCCGCCCTGCACCAGACCATCGACGCCCACCTGAGCGGCGAAACGCCCACCCTGCAGCACGAATACCGCATCCGCCGCGGCGATGGCGGCTACGCCTGGGTACTGGTGCGCGGCATCGCCGAGCGCGACCGCAACGGTGGCCTGCGCCTGACCGGCTCGCAGACCGACATCAGCGAACGCAAGCTGGCCGAGCAGCGCCTGCGCCACGCGGCGCGCCACGATCCGCTGACCGGGCTGGCCAACCGTACCCGCCTGGACGAACTGTTGCAGGAGCTCGAGCAGCGCCAATTGCAGGGCGAGCAGGACGCGGCCGCGCTGCTGTTCGTCGACCTGGACCGCTTCAAGCTGATCAATGACAGCCTGGGCCACGGCGTCGGCGACCAGGTGCTGGTCCAGATTGCGCAGCGGCTGCAGCGCTGCCTGCGTCAGGGCGATCAACTGGCGCGCTTTGGCGGCGACGAATTCGTCGTGCTGCTGCACAACATCCGTTCGCCGCTGGATGCCGAACTGGTCGCTCAGACCATTCTGGATGCCCTGGACGACCCGTTGCTGGTGGCCAGCCACGAACTGATGGTCAGCGCCAGCATCGGCATCGCCCCGCTGGCCCAGCCCGGGCAGGTACGCGAGGCCCTGCAGGCCGCCGATCTGGCCCTGTACCGTGCCAAGAGCGCCGGCAAGGCCCAGTTCGCGCGCTTCAGCAGCGAACTGCAGGCGGCGGCGCAGCACCGCCTGGAGCTGGAGAACGCCCTGGCCCTGGCCATGAGCCGCAACGAATTCGAGCTGTACTACCAGCCCATCTACAGGATCGACGAGGGCCAGCCGCAATTGCGCGGCGTGGAAGCCCTGATGCGCTGGCGGCAGAACGGCAAGCCGGTCGATCCGGCCAGCTTCATCCCGGTACTGGAAGAATCCGGGGAGATCGTCCGGGTCGGCGACTGGGTGCTGCGCGAGGCGTGCCGCCAGGTACGCGCCTGGCAGTTGGCCGGTCAGCCGCAGCTCACCTGCTCGGTCAACCTCTCCAACCGCCAGTTGCTGCAGCCGAACTTCGCCACCCGGGTCATGGCCATTCTGGCCAAAACCGGTCTGGCACCCGAGTCGCTGGTGCTGGAAATCACCGAAGGTGTGCTCATGGAGGACAGCACCGAGCTGCACTCCAATCTGCGTCGCCTGGCCCGCATGGGCATCCACCTGGCGCTGGACGACTTCGGCACCGGTTATTGCTCGCTGGGCTATCTCAAGCGCTTCCCGCTGCACAGCCTGAAAGTCGACAAGAGTTTCATTCTCGGCGCCCACACCGACCCGGATCTCTATGCCATCAGCCGCGCCATCATCGGCCTCGGCAAGGCGCTGGGGCTGACCGTGACCGCCGAAGGGGTGGAGACCAAGCAGCACCTGGAATTCCTGCAAGGCGAGGGCTGCCAGAACGCCCAGGGCTACCTGTTCAGCCGCCCGGTGCCCGCCGCGCAACTGAAGCAGCTATTCGAAAAGCAACCCGATCCGCATTTACGGCAACCCGCCCGGGTCGACTGAACGCTACTCACAGAAAGGACGCACACGTGACAGCAACAACCCAACAACCGCCCCGCAGTCGGGGCCGGTCATGAAAATCAATCTTCCGGTCACCGGCCGGGTGGTCGAACTCCCCGAAGACATCAATATCCTTTCCACCACCGACCTCAAGGGCATCATCACCTCGGTCAATCCCGAGTTCGTGAAGATCAGCGGCTTCAGCGAGACGGAGCTGCTCAACCAGTCGCACAACATCGTGCGTCACCCGGACATGCCTCCGGCAGCCTTTGCCGGACTGTGGAAAGCTCTGGAAAGCGGTCGTTCGTGGATGGGCATGGTGCGCAACCGCTGCAAGAACGGCGATCACTACTGGGTCAGCGCCTACGTCACGCCGATCGTCGAGGACGGCAAGGTGATCGAGTACCAATCGGTGCGCACGCGTCCCGAGCCGGCCTGGGTGGACAGCGCAGAACAGGTGTACGCCGCGCTGAATGCCGGTCGCACGCCCAAGCCACTGCGCTGGCGCCCCGGCCTGTTCGCCCGCCTGCTCGGTCTGTGCAGTGTGGCGGTGGGCGCCGCGCTCGGCCTGGCGATCCTGGCGCTGGACGCCGATCCCTTGATTGCCCTGGCCAGCGGCGCGGCGGGCCTCGGCGTGTTCGCCGCCGGGCTCTGGCAGGTGCTTGCCCCGCTACGCCAGTTGCTCGATGCGGCGCGCCAGGTGGCCATCAACCCGGTCGGCCAGTGGGTGTATTGCGGCCGCTGCGACGAGTTCGGCGAGATCGCCTTCGCCCTGCGCATGCAGACCATGGAGGCCGGCGCCATCGTCGGGCGCCTAGCCGAGGCGGCGCGCCAGCTTGCCGAGCAGGCCGAGCAACTGCAGAGCGCGGTGGCGCACAGCGATGCCAGCAGCCAGCGCCAGCAGCAGGAAACCCGGCAGATCGCCCAGGCCATCGAGGAGATGGCCGCCAGCGTGCGGGAAGTGGCGCGCGGCGCGCAGCATTGCGCGACCACCGCCGGCGCAGCCGACCGGGCTACGCGCGGCGGCGAAGAGCAGGTGCTGGCCACCGGTCAGCGCATCGCCAGCCTGGCGCGGGAGATGCAGCGCGCGGCAGCGGCGGTGCAGAACCTGCAGGCCAGCAGCAGCCGCATCAATTCGGTGATCGGTGTGATCGAGGCGATTGCCGAACAGACCAACCTGCTGGCGCTGAACGCGGCCATCGAGGCGGCGCGCGCCGGCGAGGCCGGACGCGGCTTTGCCGTGGTGGCCGATGAGGTGCGCAACCTGGCGATTCGCACCCAGGACTCGACCAAGCAGATCCAGGACATCCTCGGCGGCCTGCAGGGCGAGATCGAAGGCGCGGTCCAGGCCATGGAGGCCGGCGGCGAGGAAGTGGACCAATGCGAGCGGCAGGCCGCCGAGTCCTCGCAGGTGCTGTCGGAAATTCACGCCCAGGTCAGCGCCATCACCGCCCTGAACGGGCAGATCGCCGGCGCGGTTGAGCAGCAGGGCGTGGCCAGCGAGGCCATTCATCGCAGCATCGAGGAGATCCACCAGGCCAGCGAACAGCAGGCGGTGCACAGCCATGACAGCAATCGCGCCGCCGCCGCGGTCAACCGCCAGGCCGAGCAGTTGCGCCAGCTGGCGCGACAGTTCTGGCACAAACGGGTGCCGAAAAACGACCGGCAACGCTGAGCTGTACAAGTTTTCATCAACATGGTGCCACTACGCTTCATAAAACTTCATGACGGTTACGGCTACAGACAATGTCGTTTTAATGGCATCCTCTCCGGCAATCGCCTTGTTTTTGGCGCAACTTCCCCCCCATAGTGCCCCATGAAAATGAACCTCCCCGTCACCGGCCGAGAAGTCTCGCTGGGGGCTGACAGCAACATCCTCTCCACCACCACCGCCAAAGGCGTCATCACCTCGGTCAACCCCGAGTTCGTGAAGATCAGCGGCTTCAGCGAAGCCGAACTGCTCGGCCAGGCGCACAACATCGTGCGCCACCCGGACATGCCAGCGGCGGCCTTTGCCGATCTGTGGCAGACGCTCAAGACCGGGCGCTCGTGGATGGGGATGATCAAGAACCGCTGCAAGAACGGCGACCATTACTGGGTCAGCGGCTTTGTCACGCCGATCCTGAAGGACGGCCAGATCGTCGAATGCCAGTCGGTGCGCACCCGCCCGACACCCCAGGCGGTGGCCTCGGCGGAACAGCTCTACAAGGACCTTGCCGCCGGGCGCCGGCCGCGCGCGATCCAGCGTCCGCAGCTGGGCCTGTTCGGCATGCAGATGGCGCACAGCGTGGTGATCACCACGCTGCTGATTGCCTTCGCCTGCCTGCTGCTGGATGTGTCGCTGCTCACCGCGCTGCTGTGCGGTGCCGTCGGCCTGGCGCTGCGCTGCACCAGCCTGTGGATAACCCTCAAGCCCTGGCGCAAGCTGCTGCACGAGGCCCGCAAGATTGGCGATAACCCCATCAGCCAGTGGGTCTTCACCGGCACCCGGGACGAAATCGGCGAAGTGGCCTTCGCCCTGCGCATGCGGACCATGGAGAGCGGCGCAATCATTGGCCGCATGGGCGAAGCCTCGCGTCAGCTGGCCGAACAGGCGTCGCGCCTGCAGCACGCCGTTCAGCGCAGCGACCAGAGCACGCGCCAGCAGCAATCGGAAATCTCGCACATCGCCAGCGCCATCGAACAGTTGACCGGCAGCATCCAGACCGTCACCGGCAATGCCCGGCACAGCGCCGAGGCCGCGAATCAGGGTGACCACGCCACCCGCGTGGGCAAGGAACAGGTCACGGCGACGGCGCAGGCCATCGACGCGCTGGGCCGACAGATCCAGCAGACCGCCGAACAGCTGCAGGGCCTGCAGGCGCACAGCACGCGCATTACCTCGGTCATCGAGGTGATTTCCAACATCGCCGATCAGACCAACCTGCTGGCGCTGAACGCCGCCATCGAGGCCGCCCGCGCCGGCGAGGCGGGACGCGGCTTTGCCGTGGTGGCCGATGAAGTGCGCAACCTGGCGATCCGCACCCAGGACTCCACCACGCAGATTCGCGGCATTCTCAATGCCCTGCAGGAGCAGATCGAGGATGCGGCCGAGTCCATGCAGAGCTGCCAGCAACAGGCCGAACACAGCGAAACCCAGGCCGAGCTGGCCAATCAGGCGCTGGTCGATGTGCAGACGCGCGTGGCGGCGATCACCACCCTGTGCGGCGAAATCGCTTATGCGGTTGAAGAGCAGTCCGACGCTTGCGGGGTGATCTTCCAGAGCATGACCGCTATCCACAAGGGTAATCAGGACAACGTGACCTACAGCCAGGCCAGTCGCGAGGCGGCACGGGAGGTCGAGGACAACGCCGAGCAGCTACGCACTCTGGCCCACCAGTTCTGGGACCGCCGCGTGCCTCAGGCGAAGAACCAGTAGCACACGCCGATGGCGGCGATGACGCCGGCCAGATCGGCGAGCAGCGCGCAGCCCACCGCGTGGCGGGCGCGCTGGATACCCACCGCGCCGAAATACACCGCCAGCACATAGAAGGTGGTTTCCGTGCTGCCCTGCAGGGTGGCCGCCACCAGCGCCGGGAAGCTGTCCACGCCGTGAGTCTGCATGGTCTCGATCAGCATGGCCCGCGCCGCGCTGCCGGAGAACGGCTTGACCAGCGCGGTGGGCAGCGCCTCCACGAAGCGGTTGTCCCAGCCCGCCCACTCGACCAGCCAGCGAATGCCGTCCAGGCCGAATTCCAGCGCGCCGGAGGCGCGCAGTACACCGACTGCGCAGAGCATCGCCACCAGATACGGCAGCAGGCTTTTCGCCACGTCAAAGCCTTCCCTGGCGCCGTCCACAAAGCTCTCGTAGACCGGCACCTTCTTCAGCGCGCCGGCCAGCAGGAACAGCAGGATGATGGCGAACAGCGTCAAGTTGCCGAGCAGCGCGGACAGCGAGGCCAGCGCCGTGGCGCTCAGCGTGGCGAGCAGCGCCATGAAGCCGCCGAGCAGCAGCGCGCCGGGCAGCAGATAGGCGAGCACCACCGGGTCCCACAGGCGCAGGCGCTGCATCAGCGCCACCGAAAGCAGCCCGACCAGCGTCGAGGCGCTGGTGGCCAAGAGGATCGGCAGGAACACCAGCGTCGGGTCGGGCGCGCCCTGCTGCACGCGGTACATGAAGATCGACACTGGCAACAGGGTCAGCGATGAGGCGTTGAGCACCAGGAACAGAATCTGCGCATTGCTCGCCGTGGTGCTGCTCGGGTTGAGTTCCTGCAGCGCGCGCATGGCCTTCAGGCCGATCGGCGTGGCGGCGTTATCCAGGCCCAGGCCGTTGGCGGCGAAGTTCAGGGTGATGAAACCCAGCGCCGGATGGCCGCGCGGCACCTCGGGCATCAAGCGCGCGAACAGCGGCCCCAGCGCGCGACCGAGGGCATCCACCAGACCGGCCTTTTCGGCGATGCGCAGAAAGCCCAGCCACAGGGTCAGGGTGCCGAACAGCACGATCATCACCTCGACCGACAGCCGTGCCATGTCGAACAACCCCTGCACCAGCGCGGCGAACACCGTCGGGTCGCCGCCGACCAGCCAGCGCGCCAGCGCGGCCAGCCCGGCGACGAGAAAAAAGCCCAGCCACAGGCCATTGAGCATCGTGCGATCCCTCGAAGGATGAATGGCCGGGATGATACGGGGGGCTCCCCGGGTGGTCATCTACGCTGAGCGAACCAACCCGTGGAGGCAGCCATGAAGAAGATTCTTGTCCTGTACTACTCGATGTACGGTCACATCGAACAGATGGCCGAGGCGGTGGCCGACGGCGCGCGAAGCGTGCCGGGCGTCGAGGTGACCCTCAAGCGGGTGCCGGAAACCATGCCCGAGGAGCTGGCCCGCAAGGCCGGCGCCAAGCTCGATCAGGCGGCACCGGTGGCCATCCCGCAGGAGCTGGCCGACTATGACGCCATCCTGTTCGGCACACCGACCCGCTTCGGCAACATGACGGCGCAGATGCGCAACTTTCTCGACCAGACTGGCGGTCTGTGGGTGAAGGGCAGCCTGATCGGCAAGCTGGCCAGCGTGTTTACCTCCACCGGCACCGGTGGCGGCTCGGAAACCACCATCACCTCGTTCTGGAACACCCTGGCGCACCACGGCATGCTGATCGTCGGCCTGCCTTACAGCGCGTCCGAACTGAACGACATCAGCGAACTGCGTGGCGGCTCACCCTACGGCGCCGCCACCATCGCCGCAGCCGACGGCTCGCGCCAGCCCAGCGACAAGGAAAAAGCCCTGGCGCGCTTCCAGGGCGAGCATGTGGCTCGCCTGGCAACGCGCTTCAGTTAGCGCGCGAATTCTCCTGTTCGGGCGCTCACGGCCCGCGAAAGCGTCCGAACAGGAAGGAAGCGACGAACAGCACCAGGAAGATCACAAACAGGATCTTGGCGATCCCGGTTGCCGTTCCGGCGATGCCGCCAAAGCCGAGCACCCCGGCGATGATGGCAATGATCAGGAAGGTGATGGCCCAGCTCAGCATGGCGTTGCCCTCGTATAGACCGAGACGCTAGAACACCCAGCTCGGCGGCTGCGACCGATCAAGCCGGGTCGGCTGGCCGACCGGCAACGTCAGGTGACGGAGGTGCCGGGCGTCTGTCTGGTTGACCGCCGGCGCGTTGAGGTTTACCCCCGTATCCGACGGACGCTCATCGGTCGGTATCTGCAGAATCGCCAGAATGGCGAGCGCGAAGAGTGCGGTTCCCGGCGAATACGTCTTCTGGTCATACATCGTTTCATGCCTCGTTCTGCCAGATGCGGGCCGTGTCGTGCTCCGGCTCGCCAAGCCTTGAGCCTAGCCCGCCCCGGCGCAGACGCCCGGTTCGCCGTCGGACCGGGCGACTCAGCTACCCGGCTCGGCCTCGGCGGCGCTGAGTGCCGGAGCCGGCGCCAGCACCTGCAGCAGGGCGGCGGTTTCCGCGTCC
>DATJDB010000279.1:0-15021 GCA_035497635.1 Pseudomonas sp.
ACGCCTGGTTGACCCCGTTCTGGGTGCCGGTATTGCCCAGCGCGGCGCCGAGCAAAGACTGCTGATTGCCTTGGCCGCTCAGCATGCCCAGGGCATTCAACTGGCTGACTGCGTTGCTGCCGGTGAGCTGCTGCAGACCCGGCACCTGCTGGGCGAGCTGCGTGTACTGATTGCCACCCAGCTGGTTCTGCGCCAGGCCGAGCAGCGCGGCGGTACCGCCCACGGCCTGCTGGCCGGTGACCGGCGTGCCAGCGAACACATTGAGCAATTCGGTAACGGTATTCCGGGTGGCGGAAGTGCCAGAGTTGGGCGTGGCGGCATTGATGACCGAAGCCATCTGCGCGGCGTCGTTCATGTTCATGCCGGAGTTGGCGCAACCGGACAGCGCAACGACCAGCGCCAGGCTCGCAAGAGCGGGGTGCTTCATCATCAAAGAATCCTCGTTGGAGAAAGAGTAAGACAAGCCGATTATCGACCGGGATCGCAAGCTTGCCACCACCCGTTCAACGGGTTCGCACCCCCCTGTGCAAAAATCAGCCGGCGGCCAGATCGAGTTGCAACTGGATCCGGTCGCGGGTAGCCATGAGCCGCTGCTCGACCGATTCCATTTGCTGGCGATGCTCTTCGCGCATCTCCAGATGGGCGGAGCAGACGCTAAGCGCCGCCAGCAGCAACAGTTCGTCCGAGCGCATGGCCGGACGCTTTTGCTGGATATCCGCAATATGGGTACGCAACAACGCAGCCGATTCCTCGAGAAGCTGCTGCTTCCCGCTCGGAGCCTTGAGGGCGTAGTCGCGTCCGAAAAAGCTCAGAACCGAGACTGCGTTATCGCTGTTGTTCATGCGCTGGCGATGACACTACCGACGCCGGTGGTCTGACCGGTGGCAGTCAGCTTGCCAGCCCGTTGCAGCATGGTTTGCAGGCGCGCAACCACGGCGCCCTGTTTTTCTTCCATTTCCATTACCTGCAGTTGCAGGCTGTCGTTCTCGTCCTTGATCTGCGCCAGGGCTTCGGTCAACTCGGTCTGACTGGCCAGCAACTGCTGATTCTGCGTGAGCAGATCACCAATGAGTTGCTCCATTTGCTCGAGGGTTTCTTCCAACATCATGACTTCCAGGGCATATCAACGAAGCCGCTACGATAATGGAAATGCGCAGCGGGTGGCCAGCGGGAAAAGAGCCCGAACCCTATCTTTCCGACGGCGATCCGCTACCGTCGTCGGAGATTCGCACAGCGCTTCCCGGCGAACTATCTTTTCAGCATCGTTCATGCCGCAGGGAATCCTCGAACAATGATCAGCAGCGCTTTTATAGACGCGGAAATCTTTCGCGAATATCTGATCGCCGTCGGCCTGGAAATACCGCCCGAGACACCTCCCGCCCAGGCTTGTGAACTGGCGGTACACGGCCTGGACCACCAGCGTGCGCGCGAATTGCGCCATCTGGTGGAACAGTTGCTGGCCGGAAGCGCCACGCTGCACCCGGACGTGCGCGAAGCCATTTCCCATTCACTGTTGCCAGCGTTGTGCGAGGCGGCGGAACGTGGCGGCTGAAGTCTTGGTTTTTTTATGCCGATCACCTGTCAATGACAATTGCCGGCGATATACTTTGCAACCGCTACCGCTGCCTGGCGCCAACTTTACGGCCCACAGTCGCTGCATTCCCTCTTTCAATTCACCGCTATTGCAAACAGGTAACTTGTGACCAAAGAAGAGCTGCGTATCGAACTCGAACGCCAGGCCCGCCGATATAAGGATATTTACGGCGGGGAAGTCATTACCTACGCTGCCCAGCCGGATCCGGGCCACAAACCCTGGAAAAAGAAATCCACCGTTTCCGACCAGGTGTTCCAGCGCGAACTGGAACGTATGGAAAAGGACCTGCGCAAGGCCGCCGAAGAGCAGGCTGGCAAGGCGAGCAACTAGGTTTCGTACGAGCGCCGGCCCTTTTTTGCTCAGCGCTTGCCGCCGCGCAGCGAACCCAGCAGGCCGCGCACCAGTTGCCGCCCCAGCTGACTGGCCGCCTGGCGCACCGCGCTTTGCACGGTGCGCTGTAGAAAATCACCGAGCTGCCCTGTCACCGACGCGGCAGATCCTCCAGCTGCAGGGCCGGCTCGCCGAACAGCGCCTCGGCGCCCTGCTGCTCCAAGGTCGCCAGACGGCGTTGCAAGGCCTGGGCGGAAGTTCGGGTGAATAGCGCCGCATCTTCGCCCAGGGCCTGCGGGTTGTCCTTGAGGTAAGTGAGCAGCGCCCAGGCCGCACAGGTCGCCCTTGATGTCGGTGGCGAACACCGCCACGCCGGCATCACTGAAATTTTCCACCAGACGCTGCAAGGTGACGGTCTTGCCGGTGCCGGTAGCGCCGGCGATCAGGCCGTGGCGGTTGGTCAGGCGCAGTGGCTGGCCGACCGGCTGGCCGGCCGGATCGCTGCCTAGAACAAAGGGGATTGAATCGGACATGGGGGCGCTCGCGGCGGTGCGTTCGATTCTGAACGTAGCCCACCGGCAGGGATTCCTCGCGGGCCTGGCGCGCAAAAAGCAGAAAGCCCCGCACAAGGCGGGGCTTTCTGTACTGCGCGGAGCGGGTCGACTTACATCATGCCGCCCATGCCACCCATGCCGCCCATGTCCGGCATGGCCGGAGCGGCCTTGTCTTCCGGCAGGTCAACGACCACGGCTTCGGTGGTGATCATCAGACCGGCGATGGACGCGGCGGCCTGCAGCGCGCTGCGGGTCACCTTGGCCGGATCGAGGATACCCATCTCGATCATGTCGCCGTATTCACCGGTGGCGGCGTTGTAGCCGTAGTTGCCGGAGCCCTGCTTGACCTTGTCCAGCACCACGGAGGCTTCGTCACCGGCGTTGGCAACGATCTGGCGCAGCGGGGCTTCGATGGCGCGACGCAGGATGTTGATACCGGCGTTCTGCTCTTCGTTGATGCCCTTCAGGTCAACGATGGCCGACAGGGCGCGCACCAGGGCAACACCACCGCCAGGCACCACGCCTTCTTCGACGGCTGCACGAGTAGCGTGCAGGGCGTCTTCGACGCGAGCCTTCTTCTCCTTCATTTCGACTTCGGTGGCAGCGCCAACCTTGATCACCGCAACGCCGCCAGCCAGCTTGGCCAGACGTTCCTGCAGCTTTTCCTTGTCGTAGTCGGAAGTGGTTTCTTCGATCTGCTTGCGGATCTGCAGCACGCGCGCTTCGATGTCGTTCTGGGCGCCGGCACCGTCGATGATGGTGGTGTTTTCCTTGGACAGGACTACACGCTTGGCGTTGCCCAGGTGCTCCAGACCGGCGCTTTCCAGGCTCAGGCCGACTTCTTCGCTGATCACGGTACCGCCGGTGAGGATGGCGATGTCCTGCAGCATGGCCTTGCGACGATCACCGAAGCCCGGCGCCTTGACGGCGGCGACCTTGACGATGCCACGCATGTTGTTGACCACCAGGGTGGCCAGGGCTTCGCCTTCCACGTCCTCGGCGACGATCAGCAGCGGACGACCGGACTTGGCCACGGCTTCCAGCACCGGCAGCAGTTCGCGGATGTTGGAGACCTTCTTGTCGACCAGCAGCAGCAGCGGGTTGTCCAGCTCGGCCACCATGGTGTCCGGCTTGTTGATGAAGTAGGGCGACAGGTAGCCACGGTCGAACTGCATGCCTTCGACGACAGACAGTTCGTTTTCCAGGCCCGAGCCTTCTTCAACGGTGATCACGCCTTCCTTGCCGACCTTGTCCATGGCTTCGGCAATGATGTCGCCGATGGAGTCATCGGAGTTGGCGGAGATGGTGCCGACCTGGGCGATGGCCTTGCTGTCGGCGCAGGGCTTGGCCAGGTTCTTCAGCTCGGCGACGATGGCGATGGTCGCCTTGTCGATGCCGCGCTTGAGGTCCATCGGGTTCAGGCCGGCGGCCACGGACTTCAGGCCTTCGGTGACGATGGCCTGGGCCAGCACGGTGGCGGTGGTGGTGCCGTCACCGGCCTGGTCGTTGGCGCGGGAGGCCACATCCTTGACCAGTTGGGCGCCGATGTTTTCGATCTTGTCCTTGAGTTCGATTTCCTTGGCAACGGACACGCCGTCCTTGGTGATCAGCGGCGCGCCGTAGCTGCGCTCGAGCACCACGTTGCGGCCCTTCGGGCCAAGGGTGGCCTTCACTGCGTCGGCCAGGGTGTTGACGCCGGTGAGCATTTTCTTGCGGGCGGAATCACCGAACTTAACGTCTTTGGCAGCCATGTTCTTTCCTCGAATTCGTGGGGGTAAATGCGTAAGCGGGGGATCAGCCTTCGATGATGGCGAGGATTTCGTTCTCGCTCATCACCAGCAGTTCTTCGCCATCGATCTTGATGGCGTTGCTGCCGGAATAGGGGCCGAATACCACCGTGTCACCGACTTTGACGGTCAACGGACGAACGTCACCATTGTCCAGAATGCGACCTGCGCCTACGGCAACGATCTCACCGCGGTTCGGCTTTTCGGCGGCCGAGCCCGGCAGCACGATGCCACCAGCGGTTTTGCTTTCTTCTTCGCTGCGACGGATGACGACGCGGTCATTCAGAGGACGAAGTGCCATTGTCGATTTCTCCCAAGTAGTTGCTGGCAGCCGGTGATGTCACCGGCCCGTTAGTGATTCCGGCGGGGCCGGAGCGGCGCGCTCCTGGCACGCCGCGAAAACTGCTCTGCCGAAGCAGAAACCTTGCGGTGACAGCTAGATAAGGACAGGTCGGCGCATTTCAAGGGCGGCGCTGAAGAATTTTTCACCGGCGGGCATCAGCGGTCGTGGCGTTTGTACTCGCCATCGATGACATTCGGGCGCTGCGACTGACGCGCCGCCAGGTCGTCGGCGAAGGCGCGCTGACGACGCGCCTGCTCTTCGGCCTTCTGGCGCATCTTGCGCAGCAGCAGGTTGCGGGTCATGGGCAGCAGGCAGACCACGGCCAGGACATCGCTGATGAAGCCGGGGAACAGCAGCAGCAGGCCGCCGACCGCCAGCATCAGGCCTTCGAGCATGGCGGCTTCCGGCATTTCGCCACGCGCCAGACGCTCGCGGGCGCGCAGGGCCATGGCCGGACCGGCCACACGAATCAGCATGATGCCGAGAATCCCCGCACCGATGATCAGCAGCAGCACGCCCAGCACCCCGATGGAGCCGCCGACCTTGATCATCACGGCCAGCTCGATCAGGGGAAACAGCAGGAACAGCAACAGAAAGGCACGCATCACAACTTCTCTGAAAGGGGAGCAACGCTCCGAATACCCATTAGATGACGATGCGCGGCCGGGAATTCAACCGCTGCGTTCATCCATTGCCGGCCATTGTACGGCCCGTGCCAGCTGCGTCAGGGCCTGACGAACCTCCAGTGGACTGTTACAGGATGTTGGAAAGGCCAACCAGTGCAGGCGCGGGCCGACGCGCAGGTGAAATCCTTCGGTGTCGACGCCGACCATCTCGGCCGCCTCGCCCGGAATGCCCGCCAGGGACAGGTAATGGGCAATCGCCGCGCCATGATCCTGATTCATGTGCGCCAGCATGCCGGCCTCCACCTCACCGGCGAAGGGATTGGCCAGGGCCGCGCTGTCCAGCCAGTGAATCGCCCCGAAGCCACCGATGAAGCGCCAGCGCACCGGTTCGAGCACCCAGAAATCGAAGTCATGGATGCGATGGAAATCCTGCGATTGCGGGAAATAGCGGTAGTAACGAACGGCTGCGGCTTCGATGACGGCGGCGTCATCCAGCCGACGAGCCTCGGCCAGCAGAGTCAGCCGCCCGGCGGCCTGCACGTCATCGGCGCCACGCTCGCCGATCAGCAGCGAACAGCGGGGATCGGCTTGCAGATTGCGGGTGTGCTGGGCAATGCGGCTGATCAGCAGCAGGGGCTTTCCATCCGCATCCAGGCAATAGGGCACCACGGAACCGAACGGAAAGCCCGGCATCTTTTGGGAGTGGGTGGCCAACATGCCTCGGTATTCCTTGAGCAACAGTTCTCGGGCATGCTTCGCGGCCTTGGCGCTCATTTCGACTCCTCGCTGAATCCGTGGGAAACGGATGGGAGGCCCAGCATAGCCGCTGGCCGCCCGCGCGAGGCAACCACCCGCAGTACTTCAAGGGGCACACAACATGGAACTCAAGGACAAAGTCATCATCATCACCGGCGGCGGCCAGGGCCTGGGCCGCGCCATGGGCGAATACCTGGCCGGCCGGGGCGCCCGACTGGCGCTGGTCGACCTCAATCAGGAGAAGCTGGACGAAGCCGTGGTCGCCTGTCAGCAGGCCGGCGGCGAGGCGCGCGCCTACCTGTGCAACGTGGCCAATGAAGAGCAGGTCACCGCCACGGTTTCCCAGGTGGCTGCCGACTTCGGCGCGCTGCACGGTCTGGTGAACAACGCCGGCATCCTGCGCGACGGCCTGACCATCAAGGTCAAGGACGGCGAGCTGAGCAAGATGAGCCTGGCCCAGTGGCAATCGGTGATCGACGTGAACCTGACCGGTGTGTTCCTGTGCACTCGTGAAGTGGCGGCGAAGATGATCGAGCTGAAATGCCAGGGCGCGATCGTCAACATTTCCTCGATCTCCCGCGCCGGCAACATGGGCCAGGCCAACTACTCGGCCGCCAAGGCCGGTGTGGCCGCCGATACCGTGGTCTGGGCCAAGGAGCTGGCGCGTTACGGCATTCGTGTCGGCGGCGTGGCGCCGGGCTTCATCGAGACCGAGATGGTCGCCAGCATGAAACCCGAAGCCCTGGCCAAGATGACCTCGGGCATTCCGCTGCAGCGCCTCGGTCAGCCGAAGGAGATCGCCCACTCGGTGGCCTACATCATGGAAAACGACTACTTCACCGGTCGTATCCTGGAACTGGACGGCGGCCTGCGCATATAAACCGCCCCTCGGGGAGGATTAGTGAGGCCGGCTTTATGCCGACCGGACGGAGCTGCGGCCCCTCGGCAATATCGGCCGGGATGAACCCGGCCCCACAATTACCCGCGACGGGGCCGGCATGCCAGCCGGCGGACGTCCCTACCAGCCGACGCCGACACCGAACAGGTAGCGCTGTTCGTTCAACCGGGTTTCGTCCTTGCCGCCATTGAACATGTCCTTCTCGGCGCGCAGGTTCAACCAGGCCCAGTCGGTAATCCGGTAACGCAGCCCCGCCTCGGCATCCAGAGCGTAGTCCGCCACATTGTTCAGCGGCTTGCCGATTTCGCCTCTGCTGTACAGCTCGAAGCGCTTGCCCAGCAGGTAGCGGTTGTATTCCCACTTCATCGCCACGGACAGGAAACTGTCGTCCGCGCCGCTGGCGTAATCGTAGTCGGTACGGTTGATCAGCGAAGCCAGCGAAAAGGCGCCCAGCTCGTTGTCCCAGAACTGGTAACCGGGACCGCTACCCATCTGGCGCTGCCGCTCGACGTCGCCAATGTTATCGCGCCGATAATCGAGGCGACCCTGCCAGAACCATTGATCGCTGATGAAATGGTCCAGCGCGTAGTCCAGGTCGTAGTTGTCCTCGACCTCGATGTCATTGCTCAACTCACGGTTGTACTCGGTCCCCGCGTTATGCCGCCAGCGGCCGTGGCGCGCGGAGGTATTGAGCTTAACGTTGTGGTCTTCCGTCTGGCTGGCGCCGTCCTTGTAGTTGAAGGCGACATCCACCGAGCCTTTCCAGCTCAGGTCGGTGAGCAACGGCTTGGGGCGCAGGATCTGATGCACGCTTTCCAGCGTGACGGTGCGCGGCCGCTCGCCATTGGCCAGGGTCACATGCCCTTCCTCAGCGCTTTGCAGGGAGCGGGCAACTTCGCCTTCGTAGAGGTTCTGCTTGATCATCAGCGCCTGGTCGCTTTCCAGCGTGGCCACGCTCGACCAGCTGATCGACATTTCACCGGCGTAGGGCGTTTGCAAGACCAGCTTGCCGCCATCGAAGGCCTTGATGGTGCCGGTCAGACGATCCCCATTCTTCAGCCAGACGGTATCGCCCAGGGCGGGCAATGCGCAGCCCAGAGCGAGCGCGCAGACAACACTTCGGAACAACAGCATAAGGAATAACTACATTGAATCACTGCGGAAACGGTGCATTATCCCGGCTTGATCGAAGCGGCGCATCCCCGACCGACAGGCGTGCGTTTTCTGCCTCGCCCGGCCCGGCGATGCCGGCCTGACAGGACATCCGATGATGCACGGACCCGATTCTCCGCAAGCCCGGCGCGAAGCGCTGTACGCCGTTCTCGCCCAGGTGCCGGCAGGCAAGGTGGCGACCTATGGTCAGCTGGCGCAACTGGCCGGTCTGGGCCGCGCGGCCCGCTGGGTCGGCCGCACCCTGTCGCAATTGCCGGACGATACGCGCCTGCCCTGGCACCGCGTGCTCGCCGCCGGCGGACGCCTGAGTCTGCCCGCCGGCAGCCCGGCGGGCGACGAACAGCGTGCCCGCTTGCGCAGCGAGGGCCTGCTCCCGGAGGGGAACCGCGTGGACTTGCGTCGGCACGGCTGGCATCCGGAAGAAAACTGCGGTTAGATGCAGCCTTCTTGTCGCCTGCCTCGCCTCCTTTCATGACCAAACGCACATGGCGTGACGCCCTCGCCGCCTATGCCAGTCCGGCGACCCTGACCCTGCTGCTGCTCGGCTTCTCCGCCGGCCTGCCCTACATGCTGGTGTTCGCCACGCTGTCGGTGTGGCTGCGCGAAGCCGGCGTGTCGCTGCAGGCCATCGGCTTCGCCAGCCTGATCGGCCTGGCCTACGCCTTCAAGTGGGTCTGGGCGCCGATGCTCGACCAGTGGCGCCTGCCGCTGCTCGGCCGTCTGGGCCGGCGCCGTTCCTGGCTGGTGCTGTCACAAGTCCTGGTGATTCTTGGGCTGATCGGCATGGCGATGTTCGATCCACAGGCGCATCTGGCCTGGCTGATCGGCCTGGCGGTGCTGGTGGCCTTCGCCTCGGCGACCCAGGACATCGCCATCGATGCCTATCGCCTTGAAGTGGCCGAGGACAGCCGTCAGGCCGCCCTGGCCGCCAGCTATATGGCCGGTTATCGGGTCGCCGCCCTGCTGGCCACCGCCGGCGCCCTGTATTTTGCCAGCTGGTTCGGTTCCAACTGGAAATACGACTTCGGCGCCTGGAGCGGTACCTACCTACTGTTCGCCGCACTGATGCTGCCCGGCCTGATCACCAGCCTGACGATTCGCGAGCCGCAGGCGCATAGCCAGCAAAGCGCGCCTTCCCAGTACGGCTTTTATCGCCAGCTGGCCTCGGTACTGGTGCTGATCGTGCTGCTGGTTTCGGTCCCCGCGCTGTTCACCCAGCTGTACGACGCCGAATTCTCGCTGCTGGCCGGCAACCCGCTCGATCTGCTCACCGACGACCGCGCCTTCCTGCGCGCCCTGCTCTACGGCCTGCTAGTCGCCGCCTGTCTGTCGGCCATGGGCCGGCGCAGTCTGGCGCCGGTGCTCACCCCGGTCAACGACTTCGTTTTGCGCTATCGCTGGCAGGCGCTGCTGATGCTCGGGCTGATCGCGACTTACCGCATGTCCGATACCGTAATGGGCGTGATGGCCAACGTGTTCTACATCGATCTGGGCTTCAGCAAGGAGCAGATCGCCAGCATCAGCAAGCTGTTCGGGCTGATCATGACCCTGCTCGGCGCCGGCGCCGGCGGCTTGCTGATCGTGCGCTTCGGCATCATGCCGATCCTGTTCATCGGTGGCGTCGCCTCGGCGGCCACCAACCTGATGTTCGCCCTGCTCAACAGCATCGGTCCCGACCTGCACATGCTGATGGTGACCATCAGTTGCGACAACTTCAGCGGCGGTCTGGCCACGGCGGCCTTCGTCGCCTACCTGTCGAGCCTGACCAACCTGAAGTTCTCCGCCACCCAGTACGCCCTGCTCAGCTCCATCATGCTGCTGCTGCCGCGCCTGGTCGGCGGCTACTCGGGCGCGCTGGTGGAAAGCCACGGCTATCAGGACTTCTTCGTCATCACCGCCCTGCTGGGCATTCCGACTCTGGTGCTCATCGGCCTGCAGTGGGGACGCGATCGTCGCCAGCCGCAGCCTACCCCGGCAGGCGAATCCGAGGCGCACCAATGAAAAAGGGCCGGTAAACCGGCCCTTTTTCATTCAATCGCGGAAGTTGTTGAACTGCAGCGGCATCTCGAAGTTCTGCCCGCGCAGCGAGGCGATAACTTCCTGCAGGTCGTCACGCTTCTTGCCGGTGACCCGCACCTGCTCGCCCTGGATGGCGGCCTGGACCTTGAGCTTGGCGTCCTTGATATGGCCGACAATCTTCTTGGCCAGCTCCTTGTCGATGCCTTCGCGGAAGGTCACTTCCTGCTTCATCACCTTGCCGGAGGCGTAGGCGTCCTTCACTTCCAGGCATTGCACATCGATCTTGCGCTTGACCAGGCTGCCACGCAGGATGTCCAGCACCTGCTCGAGCATGAACTCGGCCTCGGCGGTGATCGTCACCTCCTTGTCCTTGCTCTCGATGCTGCATTTGCCGCGCAGATCGAAACGCCGGTCGAGTTCCTTGACGGCATTGTCCACGGCATTGGTCAGTTCATGCTTGTCCAGTTCGGAAACCACGTCGAACGAGGGCATGGGTATCCTCCAAAAGGTTGTCGCGACCGGCTTCACGGAACGCAACGCGGCTGGGTTGACGGTTGTAAACGGCCGGTCATTATAGCCGCACATTGTCCAAACCGGCCCCTGCGCCCACCAACGAGCCTGCGATGCCCAATCCCCATGTCAGCATTCTGGTGGTGGACGACACCAAGTTTTCCAGTGCCCTGATCGGCCGCGCCCTGAGCCAGGCCGGTTATCCCGATGTGCGCTTCGCCAGCAGTGCCGGTGAAGCCTTGCAGCAGCTTGAGGAGCGTCCGGCCGGCATTCTGCTCGCCGACTGGCTGATGCCGGAAATGGACGGCCTGGAGCTGACCGCCCGGGTCCGCCAGCAGGACGAAATGTCCGACCACTACACCTACGTCATGCTGCTCACCGGCCGCGAAGGTGAAAGCGATCTGGGCGAGGCCTTCGCCCGCGGCGTCGATGATTTCATCAGCAAGGCCAAGATCCACGAGCAGTTGATTCCGCGGGTCATGGCCGGCGACCGGCTATGCAACACCCTGCAGCGTCTGTTGCAGGAGAACCGCCAGCTCACCCAGAGCATGACCAGCGTTGAACAGCGCAACCTGGTAGACCCGCTTACCGGCCTGGGCAACGCCGACTGCCTACGACTCAAACTCGCCGAGTGCCTGCACGATCTGGACAATGGCGGCGGCGCCTTCTGCCTGCTGCTGATCGACGTACCGCAATTGCCCGCACTGCGTGAGCGGCACGGCGAACCCCAGCACCGCGAGCTGCTGGCCGCCATCGCCCGGCGTCTGCAGCAACTGGTGCGGCCTCTGGATGTCCTGGCGCGTCCGGCCGAAGGGCGCTTCGCGCTGATCGCCCTGCTCGACCGGCTGGAAGAAACGGCGGTGAACAGCTTCCGGCGCCTGGCCGACAGCCTCAACCGCCAGGCCTTCAAGACCCGAGACGGCTTCGTGGAGCTGCACGCGGAGGTCGCCCTGCTGGGTGTCGATGGCCGCGCCCTGCCGCAGACCCCCGAGCAGTTGCTGGAACAGGCTGCCGGGTTGCTGGCCCAGAGCGGTCCACGCGGCGAGATGCGCATCCGCCAACTGGGCTGACACGCCGGGCGCTTTTGGCTATCGTCCGGACTTTTCCGCGCAAGAGCCCACCTCCATGACCTGGCATATCCTCGGCGTCGGCAGCCTCGGCAGTCTCTGGGCCATGCGCCTGGCACGCGCCGGCCTGCCCGTGACGCTGCTGCTGCGCACTGCCGAACAGTTGGCCGCCTATCAGGCCGCGGGCGGCCTGGCACTGGTCGAGAACGGCACGGAGCAGCGCCTGGCGATTGCCGCCCAGACTCTCGACGATCCCGCCCCCATCCAACGCCTGCTGCTGGCCTGCAAGGCCTACGACGCGCTGGGCGCCGTGGAGGCCATCGCATCGCGGCTGGCACCGGATGCCGAGCTGATCCTGCTGCAGAACGGTCTGGGCAGTCAGCAACGGGTCACCGAACGATTGCCCCATGCGCGCTGCATCCTCGCTTCCAGCACCGAAGGTGCCTACCGCGACGGCCCGTTCCGGGTGGTGTTCGCCGGGCGCGGGCTGACCTCTCTGGGCGACCCGCGCAACCCGACAGCGCCGCAATGGCTTGCCGAGCTGACCCGCGCCGGCATCCCCCATGAGTGGAGCGAACGGATCGACAGTCGCCTGTGGCGCAAGCTGGCCATCAACTGCGCCATCAACCCGCTGACCGTGCTGCATGACTGCCGCAATGGCGAGCTCCAGGCGCATGCCGATGCAGTCGCGGAACTTTGCGCGGAACTCACCGACCTGCTACAGGCCTGCGGCCAAGCCGATGCCGCCAGCGGACTACTGGACGAGGTAAAACGGATTATTCACGCCACCGCCGCCAACAGCTCCTCGATGCGCCAGGACGTCGCCAACGGGCGACGCACCGAGATCGGCTACCTGCTCGGCCACGCCTGCACCGAAGGCGCGCGCCACGGTGCGCATCTACCGCGCCTGACTGCCCTGCTGCAGGCGCTGCGCGCCCATCTGCGCGCACGCGGATTGCCCGATACCTGAAGCCCCGCTACCCTGCCCAGACCGCAATCCGTCGCGAATCCCGCCATGCGCCTGCAACGCCGCCTGGACAACCTGCCGGTCGGCCGCAAACTGCTCGCCGCCCTGCTGGTGCTGCTGGCCACCGTGCTGCTGGTAGCCAACCTGACCTTCATCAGCGCCGCCTACTGGATCTCCCAGCAGAGCGTCACGCCCCAGGCCATGCAGACGTTCGGCCAACTGGCCGCTACGCCGGCGCTGAGCCAGCAGGCGCTCGGCTCGCCGCAGGCCGCCACCGAGTTGCTGGCCCATCTGCGAACCTGCCAGCCGTTGCGCGCCGCCGCCCTGTTCGACGGGCAGGGCCGCCGCCTGGCGCAGTTCGGCGAGGACGACACCCTGCAGCTGCCCAAGCACCTGGCCCAGTTGCAGGCCTGGCGCAGCGGCGAATTTCGCACCCACCAGCTGACCGAACTGCCCCAACCGTCCGGACCGCCCGGGCATCTGCTGCTGGTGGCCACCGGCGAACTGCCCGGCGCCTTCTGGACCGGCACGCTGAGCGCCAGCGCGGTGATTCTCGCCCTCAGCCTGCTGCTCTGGCTGCTGATCAACCGCCAGGTGCGCCGTCTGGTGACCCGTCCGCTGCATGAGCTCAAGCAACTGGCGCACCAGGTGACCCGCCAGGAGAACTACGCCCTGCGCGCCGCGCCCGGCAACCGCGACGAGCTGGGCAGCCTGGCGGACGCCTTCAACACCATGCTGTCGCGCATCCAGGCCCGCGAGCAACAGCTCAAGCGCACCCGCGACGAGGCCCGCGAGGCGTTCGACCGTGCCCACTCGCTGGCCGAGGAAACCCGCCATTCCAACCGACAACTGGAACTGGAGGTGCAGGTGCGCGGCAAGATCGAACGCCAGTTGACCGGCTTCCAGAACTACCTGAACAGCATTATCGACTCGATGCCCTCGGCGCTGATTGCCCTGGACCAGGACCTGTTCGTCACCCAGTGGAACAAGGAGGCCGCGCATCTTTCCGGCACCAGCCTGGAACAGGCCCTCAACCAGCCTGTGCTGCTGGCCTTCCCACAGCTCAAGCCCTACCTGACGCAGTTGCAGGACGCAGTCGAACAGCACCGGGTGGAACGCATCGAGCGCGTCGCCTGGCCGCAGGACCACGAGCTACGCCACTACACCCTGACGGTTTACCCGCTGGCCGGCGGCGCCGGGCGTGGCGTGGTGATCCGCATCGACGACATCACCCAGCGCCTGGCGTTGGAGGAAGCCATGGTGCAGTCGGAAAAGATGCTCTCGGTGGGTGGTCTGGCCGCCGGCATGGCCCACGAAATCAACAACCCGCTGGGCGCAATCCTGCACAACGTGCAGAACATCCGCCGACGACTGTCCACCGAGCTGGAGCGCAACCGCCAGCAGGCCGAGGCCTGCGGCGTCGATCTGCTGGCGGTCACGCGCTACCTGCAGGCGCGGGAAATCCCCCGCCTGCTGGATGGCATCCAGAGCGCCGGCACCCGCGCCTCGCGCATCGTCACCCACATGCTCAGCTTCAGCCGGCGCAGCAATCGCGAAATGGCGCTGGCCTCGCTGCCGCAGCTGATCGATCAGGCGGTGGAGATCGCCGGCAACGACTTCGACCTCAGCGAGGGCTTCGATTTCAAGGGGGTGCGCATCGAGCGCGACTTCGATCCAGAGCTGGGCAAGGTGCCCTGCATCGCCAACGAACTGGAGCAGGTGCTGCTCAATCTGCTGAAGAATGCCGCTCAGGCCATTCACCATCGCGACGATGGCACCCCGGGGCGTATTCTGCTGCGCACCCGATTGAACCCGCCGTGGGCGGAAATCCAGGTCGAGGACAACGGCATTGGCATGTCCGAGGCGGTGCGCAAGCGCATCTTCGAGCCGTTCTTCACCACCAAGGACGTCGGCGAAGGCACCGGCCTGGGCCTGTCCGTTTCTTACTTCATTCTCACCAACAATCACAAGGGCCAGATGGAGGTGACCTCCATGCCCGGCCAGGGCACGCAGTTCACCCTGCGCCTGCCCCTGGCCGAACCACCCACCAGCTCAGGACTCTGATCCCATGGGATACCGTTTGTCGAAGATCTACACCCGCACCGGCGACGCCGGCCTGACCGGCCTGGCCGATGGCCGCCGGGTGCCAAAGGACCATCCACGCATCGAGGCGATCGGCGAGGTGGACAGCCTCAACAGCCTGCTCGGCGTGCTGCTGGCCGAGCTGGACGAGGCGCAGGCGCGTCATCGCGGCCTCGGCGAACTGATCGAAGTGCTCACGCCCTGCCAGCATCGCCTGTTCGACCTGGGCGGCGAACTGGCGATGCCCGAGTACCAGGCGCTGGACGCCGCCGAGATCGCGCGCCTCGAAGCGGTGATCGACCGCTGGAACGAGGA
>DATJDB010000280.1:0-16514 GCA_035497635.1 Pseudomonas sp.
TGGTCCCGATGGCGGTCGCGCATCCATTCAACAGATGCAATTTCGCTGTCACGCCACGTACGCTCAGCCTCCTGCAGCGCTGCCAGCTGCGCAGATTCGTCGAGCATCCACCCATTGAGCCAGATATGGTGAGGCCCAGGCCGTGGTTCAGTCGTCAGCCCCTCCGGCAGCTCGCCCAATTTTGTGTACTGCTGTTCAGCGCCGGTTTTAGTGTCGTAGACCAGGCCGCGCCGATCACTCACGGCGACAGCCTGCCCATCCCGGCATACCCACGCGTGGCCCGGCACAGGTTCGGGCAGTAGTTCTGGCAACTCAATTGCGCCCGTGGGGATCATCGGCCCATGACCCGGCGCGACGGGGATTTGCAGCGGGCCGATCAGCTCGCCGCTCGGCTGTTGCATGTAGTACGGCATAGGCACCTCAAATAATTTTTATGAGCGGGTAGCTGGTGATGTTCTTCGGGCGGTTTTCGTCGGCAGTCGGGACGACCCGCGCCGCGCTGAACGAGAGCGTCCCGGCGTTAGTACCCGCTGCCCCGACAGCAAATATGCCGTTACCGCCTGTCACACCGAACGCGCCACCGGCGGCGGCCGCAGAGCCGCGAACGATGCTAATGATGTCGCCAGTGATGTTTTGGATCGCGTCCCCTTGGTACGTTCCGAGTTCACGAATCCCAGACAGGATGTGCGACCGGCGAAATACGTCCCCCAAAGACGGTAGATGAACAGTAAGCCCATCAGCGCTGATCGACCACCGGCCGTCCTGCGGCGTCCGGGCTGCAACATCGCACAGGGCGCCGGACTGCTGCGCATAATCCAGCAGCCAGGGGTATTGCGCAGCCTGCACCGTGCCGGTGGCCAGCCCATAGCCGCCAGGCGGGATGATCTCAGCGGAACCGTCCGCGTAGCTGCCCACCGGGAATTCATCCCGTCGAGCGACGGGCCACCAGTTACCCGCCCCATCGCTTCGCAGGTGCCAGTAGTCGCCGGCGCCCATTAGAACTAGGAGCGGGTAACCCTCGGCGCGCAGGTGCGTGTGAAATTTGATTTTGCCGGTGCCGGCCGCCTGCACAACCACCCTGCTTCCGGAGTTGTCCACGCGCCGCACGATCACATCGCGGATGCCCAGCGCGGTATCGCTCTCCGGCAGAGTTACAGCCACATTGCCGGCAGTCGCATCGATCAGGACAAGCCCGAGCTGATTTGCAGTTAGTGCGGCGCTGGCGGTCAGCGTAGATACCGCGCCCACGATTCCGGCGATGAAATCGCGCTGATCCTCCAGCGCCTGTTTCATTTCCGCATTCGTGCGCTCGGCATTACTCAAATACCCGGGTGCAGGTAGTGCCATGTCGTCTCCTAGTAGCCCTGGATTCGGGCATCAATAATTGTTTCAACGGGATTTCCCAGCTCATCCAGGGTGCGGATCAGCGGGCCCAGTTCGGTGTTTTTGTCGACGATTTTTGCCGAAACGGCGCCCGATCCGTCGTCATGGATGGTCAGGCTGACCACGCGGATGCGGCGATAGGCCAGCGTGATCGGCAGTCGCGCCTCTCCACCGGCGACCCCGAACGCCTCGATGACCTCGCTGACGTCCTCGACATCGAGAATCATGCGAATGTCGCTGATGCTCGGCCGGAGGCCGGACTGCGAGGAATGGACGATCACGCGGAACCGCATGCGCTGCCGGTTGCGAATCTCATCGGCACCAGGCCACTCGCTCCACTCCTCCGGATCTGGCGCCCAGCGGGGATCGCTATCCGCCCCCCAGAACAGGTCCTCGTCCTCGCCCCAGAACTCGGAGCGGTCCGGCGCGATCCATTCGATCCGCAGGCCTGAAACATTGGCGTCGAGGGCAATGGTGAGCTGCGCAGGCAACGCCTCGGCCGGCGGCACGAAATCCCACTCGTAAACCAGCGTCTCCCATGCTGGGCGCCAGAAAAGGCCGTTGGCCGAAGGCGCCCAGAACGCAGCCGAGTCCTCGTCCCAGAACCGGGTCGTTTCATTAGCAATCAGACCTGCAGATGTGATCTCCCCGCCGCTCACGTTGCCCGTCCAGCCCTCTGCCGCGTGACTGACCTCGTAGACGATGTTCTGGACGACCGGATCGCCAATGCCGACAGTGACGTACGCCGACTCACTCTGATTGCCGGACCAGTCCACGGCGCGCACGAGGATGGTGACGGTACCGCTCGGCAGCTCATTTGCCGCCAGTCGCGTGTTGGTCAGATATCCCTCATGCAGGCGGATCGCATCCACCCAGGTTTTCCGCGTACCCGGCTGATACCTGAACTCAAACCCTTTTAAATCCAGCGGAGGGTTCGGGTAGCTGACCGAAATCAGGCCATTGCGCAGCGTGACGCCGATAGGCCTCGGCGGCGGATTGTCCTGGCCGAGCAGGCTGTGCGCGACCTCCACCCACTCGCTGGCTATGCCGATGCCGTTGCGCGATCGCGCGCGGAATCGGTAGGCGCCAACGGTCAGGTCGTCGATCTCTGCCGCGGTCACCAGCAGGTCGCCGCCCGCCGGCCGCCAGCTCACGTCGGCAGCGGATCGGAATTCCACCTCGAACGACCGCGACTGCGGGCCGCCAGCCTCCCATGCCACGACGGCGCGGTTGCGGAACATGCCGTCCAGGCCGGTGTATAGCTGCTCTGTGACCGTGACGTTGATCGGCGGCGCGACCGTGAATGGGTCCGGCAGGTTGACGGCCGGAGGCACATCTACGGCCAGCGCATCGGCCTCGGTCCAGGCCCATACGGCGGGCGCGTCCTCGCGCAGCACCACGCGCACGCCCTGGCGCAGGCTGATGGTGCAGTCCTCGACGCGGAACACGCGATGATCCCAGCCGAGGCTATCTACGGTCAGAGTTACCCGCGTGCCCGGCGCGATCGCCATCGCCCTGAATTTCAGGGTGCATTCGAGCATCAGGCCGTAGCGGGTTTTCTCCAGATAAATTTTGGCCAGCCGGCGCGCCATCGTTCCGGAGTTCGTGAATGGGAAATCGAACGACTGGTCGATCTCCTCAAGATCCTCAGCTATGTACTCGCCTACCGCGAGCTGCACGAAATCGACAGCACTGTATCGCTGCGCCGGGTCAACGAACGTTCCCTTTGCCACGTTGAACCGGCCCGACTTCGGCGCGCGCGGGCTGAAATCCAGGCCGCCCACCAAGTCGTCAATGGCCAGGTCAATGGTCGGCTCGCGGAACTTGCCAGGGATCGCCCGCCACAGGCCGCCGCGACGCTGCACGATCATGGCGCCGGCGTTCTGCAGGGTTTCCAGCACCTCCAGCGGCGGCTTGTTGAACGACTCGACGCCGTTGCAGGTGTAGCGCCGCTCGGTTTTGCCCGGGCCAGCAGGCGCCAGCTCATCGGAGACATTGGCCGCATCGATGAAGCTGGCCACATCGAGTGCAGTCCGCTGGATCTTCGCTCCGCGCGACCACGTCATGTAATCCAGAACGCACAGCGCGTGGCTGTCCGTGAAGCCGACCGTATCTGTGCGCGGGTCCCAGATGTCGTTCTTGCCGCGCACCACTGCCGAGATGTTCGGGATGCCGCTGTATTTGTCCTCGGCATAGTCCAGGCGAACGTACAGGTAGGTCTGGCCCAGCAGTTTGTCGCTGGCCGCCCAGCTCGGAGTCTGCGCGACCACCTTCGGGCCGGCAGCCGCCTGGCTGCCCAGCTGGATGCTGTAATCGACCAGCCCGGCAAATTTCGACGCCACAGCATGGCCGCTCCCCGTCCAGCGCAGCGCCAGCTCATCATCGAAGAAAACGTCCTGGATAGCCTCGCACGGGTGAGCGGCAAACACGACAATGATGTGCATGTAGCGGCCGTCACCGCCGCTCGCCTCCATCATCACGTACTGACCGCCTGTTTTGGCCGTGCCGTAGATGATCTGGCGCGGATTGGTCGCCCCCTTGCTCGATACCTCGCGGTCCTTCATCGCGTCGAGACGAGCCTGCCGTGCGCGGCGTTTGGCCTCTTTTGCCGCCTCTTCGGCCTCCTTGGCCATGTCGTACATGTCCATGCCGAGGCCAAGAAAGCCGCCAGCAAGCGCGCCGCCAGGCCCGCCGAACAGGAATCCGGCGATCGCCCAGTCTTTTGTTTTACTGCCCATGACAACTCCAGGCGCGCGTGTACCCGGCCCCGCTCACGCATAGCCCAGCATCGGGACTAATGGTCAGCGAGGATTCGGAGTCAATAAAAATGCCCAGCGCCCCGATCCGGTGCGCCGCGTCGTCCAGCAGAACAATGTCGCCCGGGGTGGCTGACTGCGTTTCCGGCAGCACCGCAGACATCAGCGAGGCGACCGTGCCGAACCCGGCCTCGCGACCGCGCCGGTAGGCCTCGGCCTGGTTGCGATAGCGCGTCACGCCAAGTCGTCGGGGGTCTTCGCCGCAGCGCAGCAGCGCCCAGCGCGAAACGAACACGAAACAGTCGTTGTGGCCCCAGGCAAATGGCACGCCCACGTAGGCCTCGGCGAACGCTTCAAGCTCGCGCCACAAACCACGCCCTGGCCGGCCAGATGAATTGCCGCTTTTCGAGCTGAGCCACGAAGCGAAATCCTGTGTCGCCTGGGTATTGGGCGCGCTGCTCCTGATCGGTGTATCGCTCAATTCGAGGGCGCTCCCAGTCTGCGATCTCGTCCGCGCAGGTGATGTTGATCGACGACTCTGCCCCGTACCGGCACTGGACCTGATCGATCCGGCCGGCGAAGAACAGGAAAGGTTCGCCGATGATTTCGTGGAATTCGTCGAGGACGGCCAGATGCACATAGGCGGGCCGGTTGAAGTAGTTGCTGTTCAGCGCCGCCGACAGCAGCTCCGATCGGACCCCGCTCAGCGTCACCTGGAACCACTGCGGGTCCAGGCTGCTCGACTCGGCCAGCTGGTCGATGTTGCCGAGGTTGCCGAACCCGACGTACTCGACGCCGTCGAACGTGACCGGGTCGAACAGGCTGCTGAACGCAAGCATTCCCTCGTCCAGTTCGAAGCGCACGAACGCCGCGAACCGCACCACCGGCTCAGCCAGAGCCGCCAGCGCGTCTGGGTGAATGATCCGGTCAGACATCCAGCACCTCGATGCAGTCGAACGACATGGCGTACAGGCTCGGCGCCGAGATGCCCCAGGCGGCCCGGTCATCCGCCAGGCGCATGACGCAGGACGGCTTGTCGACGACTACCGGAGTGCCAACCGCCGGGTTTCGGCGCATCGGCGGTGCGATGTGCAGCGTTGCACGGCCGAACGCATCAGCGACGGCTGGCTCGGTGATCATCTTCAGCTCGTTGCCGATGGCGATGTAGTCGCCGACCTCCAGAGCAAGCGGCTGGCTGGGCGTCCAGCCCTCTGTTTCCAGCTCGACGCGGGACACAACGGAGGAAACCTCCGGCGATCCGATGGCTGTTCCGGCGTTCGGCTCCAGCACGGACATGCGGAACATGCCGGCCCGGCCGCCGAGGCGCGCCAAGAAAGCGCGCATCAGGCGGGCGTTGTCGCCCTGAAGGATCGGGAACCGCAGCGATGCAGCCCAGCGCGCCCCGGGCACCGCTGCCACCTGGGTAGCGCCGGACAGCTCCGACTCGAAGGACTGACTGTTGCTCTGCAGCCGGAACTCGCAGCTCGCCGGCAACACACCCGGGAAATCCAGAACCGCCATTACCGCCTCCCCACAGAGCGCGCCATTGATCCGCCACGGCTGATCTGCTGCTGCACGCCGCGAGCGGTTGCCTCAGTGATCATCGGTAGCATTCGAGTGATTTCCGCCTGGATGGCGTCGTTCATGCCTGGGGTGATTTGCCAGACGTGAGTGATGCTGAGCGGTGCCGCGCTGGACGCATCACCTGCAGGGATGGCCGGCTGCTGCTGGCGAGCCCGCACCGGAGCCATGTCGACCACGCCGCCGTCGTAGAACCCTGGCTTGCCGAGACGCATAGCCTCAACCACGCCTACCCCGCCGGCGCGCCGGATGTCCTCCTGCGACCAGACCACTTCGCCGCGGTGAACGACGCCGGCCGGCTCGTGCTTGCCGCCGGGGCCGGTGTAGCCGCCGGTGGCGAAGCCAACGCCGGAGATGGTCGCTATGTTTGCCGCAGTGGCCACACCAACCGATGCAGCTAAGGCGAAATTCAATGGCGGCGGCGCTGCAGCCAATGCCATCTGGGCCGCCAGCGCGCCCTGGATAGTCGCCTGAGCGATCGCGGACATTTTACCAATGGTGGCAATCTTCTTGTTTTCGGACTGGCTGAGTGCAGCCATATTCCCGAAGAACTCAGCCGAGCTGGCCATGATCGCCTGATTCTTGGCGCGCTCGATCTTCTGCGCTCCGGCGGCGTGCTGCTCGTGGATGTTCGTCTCGCGCTTGGCGTACTCCCCGCTGGTGATCGCCTTCGCCTCCATGAACTGCCGGTGCTTCTCCAGCTCCGTGGTGCGCCACTGATCTAACAGAATCGTCTGCTCATTGAGCCGGGCGATCTCGCTATTCGCCCCGCCCACCGCAGCATCCAGCCCGCCACTGACCGGCGCCTTGGTGACGCCTTCCACAGTGCCAGGCTCCTGCACGCTCTCCATCTGGATTTCGCGGATGGCCTTCAGGGTACGCAGCCTGTCCGCTGCGGCCTGGTTCCCCTGTTCTTCGTAGAAGGCGATCTTCTCGGCGTATTCGAGCTGCCACTGGGCGTCGTTTGCGGCGCGCAGCTGGCCGGACTCGCGCAACAGGGCGATCTGGGCCTTCTGCTGCTCGGTCAGCTCCTTGCGGGCGTCGAGTTCCTGCGCCAGACCCATGATGCGGCCGGCCTCTTTGTTGCCGAGACCCTGGAGTGCGCCGCTCTGAATTTCGTAGCTGATGCGAGCGGCTTCGGTGACTTCGCCATGCAGCGATTTTTGTCGTTGCAGGGCGGCCAGCTGCGATTCGTAGGTTTTGGCCAAGGCTTTCTGGTTGGCCTCTTGATCGGCTGACGCCTGAACGTCTGCCCGGCGCGCTTCGGAGCTTTCTTTGATGCGGTCCCGCAGCTCCGCCATCTTGGCTTCCTGCTTGGCCAGCTCCTGATTTGTCGTGGAGAGGTTCCCCTCTGCGTCAACCAAGTCGCGCCGCCACTTTTCGACCATCTTGCTGCCGGGGAGGTCGCGCAACTGCACATTCAGGTATTCAACCAGGGCGGCGTAATTTCGCGCCTCGGTCTGCGCCTGCTTGTACGGCTCCTCCATGCGCTGAAGAACCTGGCGCGCCTGCGCGGCATCCAGCTCTTGAACCGCGCGCGTCAGCAGGTTCGTCTCTTCTCGCAGAGCGATGGACTTGCGCGCAGCCTCTTCCGCGCCGTCTCCCCAGCTCACGAAGGATGCCGCCACAGATGCAGCCATCACACCGAGCCCGACCCAGCCGCCGGCCAGGCCCAGAACAGTGCGCCCCATGCCCACAGAGGCCGACTGTGCAGCGGCAAGGCGCTTCTGGGCGGCCTCGTGTGCAGCGGTAGCCGTCGCGACCTGGCCAATCGTGCCAGCAAGCCCAACGTTCGCACGCGCCTGCGCCAGCGCGGCAGCCGTTGATGCCTCATGGGCAAGGGCGAGCTTCAGCTCTTCTGCAGTTTGTCGCTGTGCCGCCTGGGCAGCAGCAACCGACGCGATTGCGTTCTGCGTCATCGTGACGCCATAGCGCGCGGCTGCGGCAACAGCCACGCCGCCGGCGATTGTGGCCACCGTGTCGAGGTTGTCAGAGACCAAGTCCAGAGCGCCCGAAAGCACCCCGGAGGCTGACGTCACCTTGTCGCTCTGCCCCAGGTATGCGGACAGGTTGTTCCGGGCGCGCACGATGGCATCGTTCAGCGTCGTGCCCATGCCATCGGCCAGCGCCTTGTTGGCGTCGACCGAAAGGCGTAGCCCTTCGTTCAGGTCAGCCAGCGACAGCTTGCCATTGACCCCGAGAGAGCGAATCTCGGCTTCGGACTTCCCGGTCTCGCGGGCGATCGTGCCAACCAGCGTCGGCATGGCCGCCAGGATCGAGGCCCAGGCATCGGCATCAATCTTCCCCTTCTGGATCGACTTGGAATAGGCGTCGATGGCGTTCTTTGCACGGTCTGCGCTGGCCGCGTTGGTCACCAGCAGGTACGAAAACGAGTCGGTGATGTCCAGCACATCACTGGTCTCGTTGCCCAGCGTGCGCAGGGTGTCGGCCGTCTGGATGAACAGCTCCTGAGCCTCGACGAGCGGGCGATAGGTGCTGTTCGCCGACTGAAGCAGCCGCGCCTGTACTTGGTTGAACTCCTCAGCCGACCCGGTGGCCATCTTGATGCGGTCAGCCATCTGGCCATAATTGTCTGCGGTGTCGATGATGCCCTTCACGCTGAGGCCGGCAGTTATGGCCGCGAGCGGCCCCTTCAGGCGCGAGAAGGTCGATGCCAGCGAGTCGGTGCGGCGCTCCAGGGAAGTAGCGGTGCGCTCGAATTGCCCCATCACCGCGTCGGCGCGGGTAACCTGAGTGCTGTCTACGGCAACAACCAGCCGTGCGTACTCGCTCATACGCCCCCCATGAACAGAGCAGTGTTTTCGGCGATGCGCTCGACTTGCCGGCGCAGTTTCGGGTTCTGAATCAGCAGCTCAACCAGCGCTGCGTCGTCGTGCGGAAGCGACGACTCGGAAACAAGCGATGCGGCCAGCACAGCTCGCCGGCGGCGGCGCTGCAGCTTGCGAAGGCTGGGCTCGGCCAACTCGGAGCCCTCCCGGATTGCGTCGGCCGTGATCTGGATGGCGCTACCTATGAACTCTTCGGAGAGAACAGAGCGAATGCGCATCCATTCCCGGTTACCGGCTGGGTCGACCAGTTCAACGCGGATGCCTTCGCTTGCGCGGGTTTTAATGTGAAAGTCTTGCGGGCGCATGTTTTCTCCGGGCAATAAAAAACCCCGCCGAGGCGGGGTTCTCTAAATCTAAGTTCTAACTTATTGAATTCGCTGGACGGCCCACTGCAGATACGATCGGACCTCCTCAACGCCGAACAGCGTAAAGACTTGGTCCTTGTTCCTCTTGCTCGGCCATTCCTGATAACGCGTCACGATCTGCGTTCCGTTCTTCATCCTGGCGAGTAGCGCCTTGCTTTGTGTTGCATCGAACTGAATGCGCGCATCGGCTTCCAATGGAGTTGCAGTCCCTACTTTCACAGCCACTTTGCTTCCGGGGTAGTGGTTTACGCCTAGGGCGATCAGCTCGCTTCCGTCAGGGTAGGCAAAGATTCCGAACTCTCGGGTGATTGCATAGCAGCTCACCTTTTCGGTCATCGCGTCCTTATCGCATTTAACGCTCCAGTTTGTTGCCCGCTCTGAACTTTTCAGATCGTTACCCGGAGCGCCTGCAAATGATCCACTGCCATCGGAGTAATAGAACCTGTACTTAACCCCGCTGACTTCTCCCTGCTCAATCTTGCTGACTCGAATCTTGGTCAAGAGATCAAGCTCCTGAAGGCTAACCGTTCCGCCCTTGCTGAATGGTGTATCGCTCGACACCAGATTAGGAACAACCTCTCTCGGCAATTCTTGCTTCACGGGCGCAGTCGGCGCTGGGGCGGCAGCGGCCGCAGGAGCAGTTTGCGCGGCGCCGTACTGCCCAGCGCATCCAGTCAGCGCCACAAGCAGGGCGGCAGCAATCGCAATTCGCATGGTATTTCCTCCGTTGAAAACCCGGAGGCTACCAAAACGCCATCACCAATGCCCAGCTCTAGGCTGGGCTCGTGCTTTCGGAGCGGGTTACACCTTGCCGTCAGGCCGCTTGGGCAGATCGGCGCGGAGCTTCTCAGCCAGGCGTTTGAGCATTTCCAAGACCGACTCCTTCCAGAGGATCTGCTGCACCGGCTTGCCGTCGCTGTGCTTCTTCGGCGTGTCGACGATCACCGCGAAGGGCTTGCCGTCCGGCAGCAGCTCCCAGCGCTTCTTGCCCTTGGCGTACTCGAAGTGGCGTTGCAGGCCGCACTGCTCCAGCAGCTTGTTCATGTCGCGGGCGTTCATGCTGAACTTGGCGCCCAGCTCGGTCGGCGTGTAGTTCAGCTCCTGGGCTTCGTTGGTCAGGCGCTGGATGCCGGCCAGCTCCAGAACGTCGATGCCCAGGGTTTCCTTGACCATGCGGTTTGCGCTGAGCGTGGCCTGATTTCCGGCCAGGCCAAGGCTTTCGGAGAGGCGCTTGGCTGCCTCGAAGTTGTCGGCGGCCACCGGCAGGCGGCGCTCCACCGGGATGGCCGAGTCGTTGGCGGCCGGCCGGGTTGCAGCTTCGAACGTTCGGATCACCTCCAGATGAAAGCGCGGCGACACCCACATGGCGTAGGCGTAGATCAGCTCTTTGCAGGCATAGGTTCCACCGTAGCGCCCCGCCTTCGAGGCCGTCGGGCTGTAACTCTTCTCCGGGGAAGAGTTAGCGATGGCCTCCTCCAGCTCCATGGTTTCAGGGCGTTTCATGAAGAACGCCGGCTGATGACGATTCTCCCCGCCAGCAGCGCGGTGGAAATCGTTCAGGCTGAAGCGCCCATCCTGGTCCTGCTTGATCTCGGTTCCCGCAATCGTCAGCGCGCTCATGCCACCATCCTCCCCTCGCCCTTCACCTGCTGACCTTTCACTTCCGGGTACACCTGCAACCGCCGGCGGTCACCCTCGAAGTTGTCGAAGGCATTCTTGATGCTCCCGGCCATCAGGCGGACGGTGATGTCCATCTGGCGCAGCATGTTCTGGTAGCTGCGGAACTCGTAGTAGGCACCGTCGACGCAGTGGCCGGCGGCGGCCAGCTTGTCCAGCAGCTCAAGGCAGGGCGAATACTTGCTCAGCAGCAGGTCGCCATAGCCGACAACCAGGTCGGAGCTGTTCGGGTTGTCCTGGCGGAACTGGTGCGGGTTGCGCGCCTTCCATTCCTCGATCGGGAAGTGGATTTCCGGGCGGGCCGGCTCCTTGCCCAGCCACTCGCCTTCCCAGGCGTAGGCCTCAACGAACTGGCAGGCATCACCGAATTCAACCTGTGGAATGTCGCGGTACTGAGCCACCTGGTGCCGCGCCTTGAGCTGCCACCACAGTTCGCAGTAGCCGGCACGATGCTTGTCCTTCGGCAGCATGGCGACCTTCGCGTGGACCTTACCGGCCAGCTCCAGCTGCTGCTGCGGGTTCAGCGTGCGGCGCAGAATGTCGTCAGCGGCTTCCGGGGCCAGTTTGCGCAGGGCCTTTTCGCACTGGATGAAGTAGCGGCGGATGCGCTGGCCGATCTCAGTGCGCTCAACCATGGCCAGCTCCTTGGCCATATCGATGGTCACGTCATATTCACGCGAGCGGCGGTCTCCGCCCCGTCCTTTGGTTACTTTTCCACGAGTAACCAACGTGAAGTCGACATCCTCAACGAAGCCGTACTCAGTGATGCGACGTGCGATCCAGTCGTTGAAGCGCGAGCGCACCTTGAGGCAAATGTGGATGTCACGGGCATTGCACAGCTGCACGATTTCGCCGGCCAGTTCACCGATGCGAACAGGAATCAGCGTGGCGAAGGACATGCCGCTGTTGTTTTCTGCGTGGATTGCGATAGCATTGGCCATGACGTTTTCTTCCTGGTAGTTGATTACGTTGCTCTTCCCCAAGGCCCTGACGACTCTCACCTCGTCGGGGCTTTGTCTTTTCAGGCTGTCGCCTGCTTCTGCTGCATCATTTCTCGCCACTTCAAACCCTCCTCAATCAGTAAGCCCAGCTCGGCATTCAAGCTGCGGCGGTTTTTCTGCGCCTCATCGCCAGCCTTCTGCTTGACCTCCGGGTCAAGGCGCAGGCCAAAGGGGTTAATTTTCCGTACCTTCATGATGCCCTCCTATGTGACTACACGGTGTAACGGTAACACGGTGTGTCTATGTGTCAACGCCTTTTGTGATTACAGTGTGTAGCTATGAAACCAGACGAACCCATGCGGAACATCAACCCCTTCGGTCTGCGCCTTCAGCCTGACCTGAAAGCCAAGCTCGAAGCGGCTGCCAAGCAGAACAAGCGCTCCCTAAACGCTGAGATTTCGGCCCGCCTCGAAGACAGCCTCATCCCCCGCTCCATGGACGACATCGAGCGCGACAGCCTATCCAAGCTAGAACGCGAACTCGCCGACCTGAGCATCGAGAGCTTCAAGCTGACCCACGAGATGAACTCCCTCCAGGCGATGCTGGCCAAGACCAGCGAAAGCGATGCTCGCCCGCTGCGGGAGCGCCTGGCAGAGCTCGCCCCGCAGATCGCCCGTCTCGAAGCGCACAAGCACCAGCGCCTACAGGCTGTCGCCGCGATCAAGCACTTCCAGAAGTAGCTTTCACACGATTATTAAGCGCCTCCCGAGGATTCAACCCCGAGGCGAAACTTTTTTTCAGCCATGAAAAAACCCGCCGAAGCGGGTTTGTGTCGGCGGCCAGCGCCAGAAACAGAAAGCCCCGCAGGGGCGGGGCTTGGGGAATGGCAAGGCGGTTATTTCACATTGGCCAAACGAGACTCACGCAAACGCATCAGCTCTTGAATCAACCTCTGGCATCCTTGGATGTGCTTCTGCGCGTCTGGCGTGGAAATTGTTTGCTCGATTTTATAATCTGCGTCTGCCCGCATTTTCTTAAGAGCAGCAAGACGGTCTCCAATTATTTTGTGCCGCTTCCCTGCCGACGAGAATCGCGCAACGAGCTGCTGATGAGAACCCGTATTCGACCTAACGATTTCCAAATCCGAATCATCTGCAAAACTTAGGGCCTCATGATATGCAGCATAATAAGCACGATTAATGGCCGCCCTTCTATGCGCCTCAGACACCTTTCCGTCGCCGAGCAGAGAGGATGCAAGAGCCATAAAATCTTCAGCTTCAGATGGCACTACGCAATCCTCCGCACACTTTCCGAAAAAGGCCTCGTAGAAAACGAAATCAATTCGCTATGAGGGTCATCGAATACCTCAACGAGCGCCTCTGATATATCCCAATCCAACTGTACCAACTCATCAACCGGCATGCGAAGCGGAAATTCGTAATGAATGCCTGTCTCAGGAGTAACACTGAAACCGTATACAACAAATGGATGATCCGGTGCGCGCCGAGCTACGACATCCGTAGCCACCGCAACCCGTTCTACGATGTCTGAATCACAAAGACCGTGCGCCTTTACCAACTCAGCAGCAGCGTAGATATCTGGCGAGTATTTCGAAAGAAAACCGGCTGCTGGATTGCTAGCGTCTGCTTTTAGCTTTGCCAGCTCTTCCAGGCATTTATTAGCAAGAATATACATTCCTGCATGCATGGCTTTGCTCATGAGCTGGCGGAGGTGACGAGGGTCGGACGTTAGTTCTGCTGCTGCAAGCAATGATGCTGCATCACGTACCGCCCCACACTGTAATGCGGCTGTAACGCTCGCCATTCTGACCATTTCTGAATCAACAAGTAGCTGTGCACGATTTAAATGATGCACGGCTTCGCCATAGTTTCGTTTTGTCGACTGCAATAGGCCGAAGGTTATGCGTGCCGCACATTCAAACTCTGGCATCCCAAAGAGCTTTTGCACTGAGCGCTCGATCCGCTTGCAACCTACAAGATCCAGCTGAAATGTATCTATGTAGGCTTCGACCAAGCTGATGCGTTGCTCTTCAAGGTCGTCGATCTCTGGCTTTGGTAGCGCCATGATTTTCCTTAAACATGCCTGTAGTGAGCGCAGCTGCCCTGCAGTGGCGTTTTGCTACTACCTAATGTGCCAGCTTTTAGTCCGCGCTGCCACTATGACCAAGGTTGGAGTTTACCTTCCTCTGCGTGCGCCTTCTAGAGACGCGCCTGGCATTGCAGCGATGTTCCAAGGCGGATGTTAGCCAGCCGCCACCCTTTCCTCCACCCTCGCCAGCCGGCGCAGCAGATCCACTTCCCAGCTCAGCAGCCGGCGTCCATGCAACTGCGCCCAGGCCTGCAGCTCGGCCAGCGAGTCGATGGGCCTGGCCGAGCAGTACCATTCCCAGACATAGATCAGCTCGACCGGGCAATCCGGGCCGTTCAAGGCTGCTGGGCGCCTGCCGGTCTTTCGCTCAATGGCCTCCAGAGCCTGCCGCCGGCTCGGGCGCCGGTCAGGCCCCCTCTTTGGCGGCTTGCCCTCGGGTTTCAGCAGGCCGAGTTGATGCTCGGCGAAGGCGATCAGCTGGTCTGCGTGCCGGCCGAGCGTTTCCCGAAAAAACGCTGGCGGTCCTCCGTGAAGCGCTGCACCTGGTCGGCGATGTAGGGCGCCTCGCGCAGCAGCTCAGCCAGCGCAGCGTCGGTGAACAGCTCGTCGAAGGACCAGCCGGCGACCATGGCTGAGGTGAGCCGGATGCGCGCCTGGCTCTCACCGGCAGCGCGCTCGGCCTTGTCCTCGACGCCGGACAGGCGCAGTAGGTCGCGGCGGAACTCGTCCACGGCGGCGCGCACTGCATCGGAGTCGGCGCCGCGGATCACCAGGTAGCTCTCGCTCGGCGTGCCATCCGGCAGAGCCAGCGGCATGCGCTCGCCCTGGTTGGCCCGCTCGCGGGTGTAGAAGTCGGTCAGTTTCATGGTCTGCCCTTACGCCGCAATGCGGGTGATGGTGATTTCAGAGCCGATGGCCGGGTCGTTGAAGGCGCGGAAGTCATAGGACTGGGTCAGCGCATCGTCGCCGCTGCCCTCCTCGCTTGCCGTGGTCAGCTTCGCCCGGGACATGTCGAGGCGGTAGGCGTTCTCGCCATCGGTCAGCGTGATGCTGATCGGCGTCTTGGTCTCGCCCAGGTACTTGTCCTTGAGCCGGTTGTCTTCGATGTACGCCGACAGGCTGCCACTGACGTTGATGCGGCCCAGCTTGATGTCGTAGGCGTCGCGGCTGAACAGGCGGTAGATCGCCTCCATGCCGTTCTCCAGCGACAGGTTGAGGGCCGTGGCGTGGTTCAGGCCGGTGCCGCCTTCGAACAGATCACCCTCGAAGGTTGACATCATGACGGTGGTGGTCGGCTGGCCCAGGGTCTCGGTCAGCGGGTCGAAGGTGTAGGCCTCTTCCTTGGTGCCGATGACGCTGAACGTGATGCCGATCTTGCCCTGCAGCGGGCAGTCCAGGGCGACGGTGTTGACCTCGCAGCCGCGATAGATCAGCCAGCGACCGATGTCCTCGTTGTGCTTGAGGATGGCGAACTTGCGGCGGGTGCTGCCGGTCTTGAGCACGGCGTCGGTTTCGATGGTCACGGCCTGGCCGGCAGCCTCATCCACCAGAGCAACCGGACTACCATCCGCAGCAGTGACAGTGATGGTGCCGGCAGCAACGCTGGCGATCTTGAAGCGGCCGTTGTTCGCAGTGGTGGCGAAGCCAGAGACGGCGATGATGTCGCCAACCACGAAGCCGGCGTCGACGAAGCCGTTGCCAGAGTCGCTGAAGCTGCTATCGAGAGCTGCGGCGGACAGAGTGACATCGGCCAGCGTCTTGCTGGTCCAGGTGCCGTGGAAGGCTGCCTCGATCAGCGCGTCGAAGGTGCCGAACGTCAGCTCGCCCTCCAGATCGCCGGACACACTGGACGTGCCAGAGCGCGACTCGGCCTGGTGGCGGCCGGGCAGCAGCTCGTCCGACTCCAGCTCCTCGACGGACTGGGTCAGGCTGTTGCTGATCAGACGCAGCGGTGCCCACGGCGTTGCCGGGTTCAGAGCGCCGCCGGCGCCTTCAGGCTTGATGTACAGGGTTTCGTTTACGCCTTGTGCGTAGGACATTTCGGTTCTCCAGAAACGAAAAAACCCGCACAAAGCGGGTGGATTGGGTGGTGATGGATCAGGCCGGGAAGATCCAGGCGGTGCAGTACACGTCGACGCTGACGACCTGCCAGATGTCGTCGCGGCGGATCTGGGAGCGCTGAGCCCGGCGGACCAGCACGCGCTGTCCCTGGAACTCCAGGCGCCGGCCTGACCGGAAATAGGCCAGGGCCTTGTCGGCGTCGCCCAGGATCGGCCCGGTACCGGTGTTCAGTGGGTGGTAAATGTCGATCTGCAGGATGCCGGTCCATTCCTGCGGCGCGCTGCTGCCCATGGCCGCCGGCGAGCGGTCGCTTGGCAGGGCTATGATGCGCACCCAGCTCTGGCCGGTGACCGGCTCAAACTTCGCTCCCTCGAAGGCGATGCGCGCCTGCGGCATGACGCCAGAGGCCAGCACCGCGCTGACCAGGGCGGCGTTGATCTTGGTTTCGGACATGGGTTAGGCCGCCTGCGGGTAGATCAGGCGGAGCTGGCCCGGCAAGCCGAATGCCTGCATGCACCGCGCCTCGAAGTCCTTGCGGTCGACGGAGCTGTCGGCGATCAGTGTCACCATGCGGATTTGCTGATCCAGTCGCTCGCGCCCGCCGTCGGTGAGCCACTGGTGCATTCGCTCGCTTTCGCCCCGGCGCGCCTTCAGCTCGGAATGCACCTCTCTCGGCAGGATGGCGCCGTAGACCCAGCGGTCAGTGATCTGGCCGAAGATGGCCGGCGTACCCTTGGCGTGCCCGTCAAATGTGGTTCCGGTGATTCGTGCTAGGGCGCGGTAGTAGTCGTC
>DATJDB010000281.1:0-1868 GCA_035497635.1 Pseudomonas sp.
GGCGCGCCAGCGCCTCGCTGCGACTGAGCACCGGGGCCGCGCTGCCGAACAGGCGCTGGTCCACCTCGGCCAGCAGGTAGGCGTTGTGATACGCCTCGCGGCCGAGCATCACCCCGTCGAACACCTGCAGGTGCTCCTCGCAGGCCTCCAGCGTCTTGATACCGCCGTTGAGCACCAGCTCCAGATCGGGGAAATCCCGCTTCAAGTGCGCGGCCACGTCATAACGCAGCGGCGGCACCTCGCGGTTCTCCTTGGGTGACAGGCCTTCGAGAATCGCGATGCGCGCATGCACGGTGAAGCTGCGGCAACCGGCCTCGCTGACCTGGCCGACGAAATCGCACAGCTCGGCGTAGCTGTCGCGGCCATTGATGCCGATGCGGTGCTTGACCGTCACCGGAATCGACACGGCGTCCTGCATGGCCTTCACGCAGTCGGCCACCAGCGCCGGATGCGCCATCAGGCAGGCGCCGATCAGGTTGTTCTGCACCCGATCGCTCGGGCAGCCCACGTTCAGGTTCACCTCGTCGTAGCCCGCCGCTTCCGCCATCTTCGCGCAGGCCGCCAGCTCCGCCGGGTTGCTGCCGCCCAGCTGCAGGGCAAGCGGATGCTCGCACTCGTCATAGCGCAGGAAGCGCTGCGCATCGCCATTCAGCAGCGCGCCAGTGGTCACCATCTCCGTGTAGAGCAGGGTGTGACGCGAGAGCTGCCGGGCCAGGAACCGGAAATGGCGATCCGTCCAGTCCATCATCGGGGCGATGGAGAAACGACGGCTCAAGGGCTGCTGGGAGGCTGGGGCTTTTTCCACGAGGTACGACCGCACTGACACTGAAAAGGAACACGACGGGCGCCGGGGCGCCGGAGGGCGGGCAGTATACAGGGGCAAACGCGGTTCGAGTCCGCGTTCAGTTCAATGGCTTCCAGCGCGGGCAGCTAGCAAAATGGGCGGCGGCGTTGGAGCGAATTCATTCGCGAGCCTTTGGCGTCGGCCCGCACGAAAAGCTTCGCGCTCCCTCAGACAAACTCCGCCGCCGCCACCGCACTCGACCACGCCCACTGAAAGTTGAACCCCCCCAGGTGGCCGGTCACGTCGACCACTTCGCCAATGAAGAACAGCCCCGGCAGGGTCTTGCATTCCATCGACTTGGATGACAACACATCGGTATCCACCCCGCCCAGGGCCACTTCGGCGGTGCGATAGCCTTCCGTGCCGGACGGCTTGACCACCCACTCGTGCAGGCCCTGGGCAAAGGCATCCATGTCCGCGCCGTTCAGTTGCGCCAGGGTGTGATTGGCCCAGGGCGTGGACGCCAGCCAATGTTCGGCGAATTTCTGGGTCGTCAGCTCCGCCAGCCAGTTGCGCAGCAGCACCTTGGGCCGCTGATGCTGTGCCTGGCGCAGGCTCTGGGCCAGATCCTGATCAGGCAGCAGGTTGATGGTCAGCGCGTCGCCTTCTTCCCAGTAGGACGAGATCTGCAACATCGCCGGGCCGCTCAAACCGCGATGGGTGAACAGCATGTCGTCGCTAAAGCTCTGGCCCTTCACGCTGACGTCCACCCGCAATGCCGTGCCGCTCAATTCGCTGCACAGCGCCTTGTGCTGATCGGTGATGGTGAACGGCACCAGGCCGGCGCGAGTGGGGTACACCGGCAGCCCGAACTGGCGTGCAACCTCATAACCAAAGCCGCTGGCGCCCAGGGTCGGAATGGAGGGCCCGCCCGTAGCAATCACCAGCGATTCACAGCCCAGCTGCTGGCCCGAGGCGCGTAACTCGAAACGGCAGCCTTCCGTGCTACTGGCAGCGATGCGGGTCACCTCGGTGTCCAGGCGAAGCTGCACGCCGTACTGTTCGCACTCGCTTAGCAGCATGT
>DATJDB010000282.1:0-40228 GCA_035497635.1 Pseudomonas sp.
CGTCGGTGGACACCAGCGCCACCACCATCAGGAAGCCGCCGGCCGCCTTGGTGACACGGATACCCTGCTGCTGCACTTCCATCGGCAGCAGCGGGGTGGCCAGCTGCAGCTTGTTCTGCACCTGCACCTGGGCGATGTTCGGGTCGGTGCCCTGCTCGAAGGTGATCTTGATCGAGCCGGTGCCGTCGTTGTTGGCTTCGGCGGACATGTAGCGCATGCCGTCCAGGCCGCTCATCTGCTGCTCGATGACCTGGATGACGGTGTCCTGCACGGTCTGCGCCGAGGCGCCCGGGTAGGTCAGGCTGATGTTGACTGCCGGCGCGGCAATGCTCGGGTACTGGCTGACCGGCAACTGCAGCAGGCCCAGACCGCCGGCGAGCATGATCACCAGGGCGATCACCCAGGCGAAGATCGGGCGATCAATGAAGAAATTAGACATGACGACTTCCCGATTTACTGTTGGTCGGCGGTGAGATTACCGGCCGGCTTGGTCTGCACCGGCACACCCGGCTTGATGAACTGCAGCCCTTCGGTGATCAGGCGCTCGCCGGCCTTCAGACCGGAGGTGACCAGCCAGCGGTTGCCCACGGCGCGCTCGGCCTCGATGACGCGGGCCTCGACCACACCTTCCGCATTCACCACCATGGCCATCGGGCGACCACGCGGATCGCGGGCGACACCCTGCTGGGGCGCCAGGATGGCGTTTTCCAGCACGCCGCTGACCAGCTCGGCCTTGACGAACATACCCGGCAGCAGCAGCTTGTCCGGGTTGGGGAACAGCGCACGCAGGGTCACCGAGCCGGTGCTGGCGTTCACGCTGACTTCGGAAAATTCCAGCTTGCCGGTATGGGCATAGATGCTGCCGTCTTCCAGCTTGAGGTTGACCTTGGCGGCATTCTCGCCGGCCTTCTGCAGCCGGCCGGCGGCCAGATCCTTGCGCAGGCGCAGCAGCTCGGTGCTGGACTGGGTCACGTCGATGTAGATGGGATCGAGCTGCTGGATGGTGGCCAGCGGCTGGGCCTGGCCACTGTTGACCAGCGCGCCCTCGCTCACCAAGGAGCGGCCGATGCGGCCGTCGATGGGCGCCAGCACCTTGCTGTAGCGCACATTGATGCGGGCCTGTTCCAGGTTGGCCTGGGCCTGCAGGTAGGCGGCGCGCGCCTCGTCGTGAGCCTGCTGGCTGACCGCGTTGTCCTTGACCAGTGCGGCGTAGCGCTCGGCCAGCGAACGGGTCGACGCCAGGGTGGCTTCGGCACTTTTCAGGGTGGCTTCGTAGACAGCGGCGTCGATCTGGTACAGCTGCTGGCCGGCCTTCACTTCGCTGCCTTCGTCGAACAGGCGCTTCTGAATGATGCCGTTGACCTGCGGACGCACCTCGGCGCTGCGGTAGGCGGTGGTGCGCCCCGGCAATACCGTGGTCAGCGAATAGGGCTGGGTTTCCAGGGTAATAATGCCGACCAGCGGAGCCGGAGCGGCAGCGGCGCCCTGGGCCGGTGCCTGATCCTTGCAAGCAGCCAGCAATGTCGCGATAGCAAACACAGGAATCAGAGCCACTTGGGCGGGCTTGATCGACATGGACAACCTCGTGGGGGTGGAAATCGAAGACGCGGAAGCGAACGCCAGGGGACCTGCGTTCTCTGCAACACGATGAATTTGACGGCGCAATATACTTACATTCACGACTGTCTGTAAATAAGCGGACTGCTTTCCGAATGTTGCATCTGACGCGCGATCACGCGGTGCAGAGGGCCTTTTTCGGCGCCCTCGGACACACTTTGCGCGACGCGCGAAATGCAAAACGCCGGCGCGAGGGCCGGCGTTTTGCACAGGTAGGTGCGCTTACTTGCGCATGCCTTCCACGGTCAGGATCAGCTCGACGTTCTCGCTCTGCGGGCCGAGATCCATCTTGATGCCGAAGTCCTTCATCTTGATGTTGGTGGTGCCTTCGAAACCGGCGCGGTAACCGCCCCACGGGTCCTTGCCTTCGCCGAGGAACTTGGCGGCAATCACCACCGGCTTGGTCACGCCGTTCAGGGTCAGGTTGCCGCTGATGTCGGCGGTGCCCTTGCCGGTGGACTTCACGCTGGTGGAGGCGAAGGTGGCGGTCGGGTGCTTGTCGACGTTCAGGAAGTCACCGCTGCGCAGGTGCTTGTCACGCTCGGCGTGGTTGGTGTCGACGCTGGCGGTCTTCAGGGTCACATTGACCTTGCTGGCTTCCGGCTCGGCGGCGTCGAAGCTGAAAGTGCCATCGAAGTCCTTGAAGGTGCCGTAGATCCAGCTGTAGCCCAGGTGGCTGATCTTGAAGTTGACGAAGGCGTGCTGGCCTTGCTTGTCGATCACGTAGTCGGCGGCCATGGCCTGGCCGGCGAACAGGGCGGCGCCCAGGGTCAGTGCGGTAAAGGTTTTCTTCAGCATGGGAATGCTCCTTGATGAATTTCAGTGTTTGGCGCGGCCGAACATGCGCCGCAGGGTGTCATCGCGATCAATCAGGTGGTGCTTGAATGCCGCCAGGGCATGCAGCGCGGCGAGAATCACCAGCGCCCAGGCGGCATAGAAATGGACGTCGCCGGCCCGGTCTTCCTGGTTCGGGATGCCGGTGATCAGCGCCGGCACCTCGAACCAGCCGAACACGCTGATCGGTCGGCCGTCGGCGGTGGAAATCAGGTAACCGGAAATCATCACCAGGAACAGGCCGGCGTACAGGGTCAGGTGTCCGGCCGTGCTGGCCAGGCGCACCAGCGGACTATGCGTAGACAGCGCCACCGGGGGCGGACTGAGCTGGCGCCAGAGCAGGCGCAGCGCCATCACCGCCAGCAGGATCAGGCCGACGCTCTTGTGGATGTCCGGCGCCGTGCGATACCACTCACTGTAGTAGTTGAGTCCGCGCATCCACAGACCGAGGGCGAACAGGCCGACCACTGCCAGGGCCACGCCCCAGTGCAGCAGAATGCTGGTCAGGCCGTAATTGCGGGTTGAATTGCGCCACTGCATGGCAAGGCTCCTTGCGTTCGATGGGTATAAAGACTACCGACAAACCTATCGGATAAAAGCGAATTTTTTCGCTTCAACCCATCGAGCCAGTCGATAAGAACAGCGCCCCGCACTTCATGCTAGGCTCGCCGGGTTTTTCGGCCCCCGGGAGAGCATCATGAGCCTCAATGATCAATGGATGCGCCGCGACCTGGCGACGCTCTGGCATCCCTGCACGCAGATGAAGGATCACGAACAGCTGCCGCTGATTCCGATTCGCCGGGGCGAAGGCGTCTGGCTGGAGGATTTCGACGGCAAGCGCTATCTGGATGCGGTCAGCTCCTGGTGGGTCAACGTGTTCGGCCACGCCAATCCGCGCATCGGCGAGCGAGTCAAGGCGCAGGTCGACACGCTGGAGCACGTGATGCTCGCCGGCTTCAGCCATCAGCCGGTGATCGAGCTGTCCGAACGTCTGGTACGCATCACACCGCCGGGGCTGGAGCGGGTTTTCTATGCCGACAACGGCTCCTCGGGCATCGAGGTGGCGCTGAAGATGAGCTTCCACTACTGGCGCAACGCCGGGCAGCCAGGCAAACAGCGCTTCGTCACCCTGACCAACAGCTACCACGGCGAAACCGTGGCGGCCATGTCGGTGGGCGATGTGGCGCTGTTCACCGAAACCTACCGTCCGCTGCTGCTCGACACTATCAAGGTACCCAGCCCGGACTGCTGGCACCGGGCGCCCGACGTCGACTGGGAAAGCCATTCACGCGCCATGTTCGTCCACATGGAACGCGCCCTGGCCGAGCATCACCGCGAGATCGCCGCCGTCATTGTCGAGCCGCTGATCCAGGGCGCCGGCGGCATGCGCATGTACCACCCGATCTACCTGACCCTGCTGCGCGAGGCCTGCGACCGCTATGGCGTGCACCTGATCGCCGACGAGATCGCCGTGGGCTTCGGCCGCACCGGCACGCTGTTCGCCTGCGAACAGGCCGGCATCACGCCGGATTTCCTGGTGTTGTCCAAGGCGCTCACCGGCGGCTACCTGCCGATGGCCGCCGTGCTGACCACCGACAGGGTGTATCAGGCCTTCTACGACGATTACCCGACCCTGCGCGCCTTCCTGCACTCGCATACCTACACCGGCAACCCGCTGGCCTGCGCCGCCGCGCTGGCTACGCTGGACATCTTCGAGCAGGAAAACGTCATCGAGGCCAACCGCGCACTGGCCGCGCACATGGGCCGTGCCTGCGCGCACCTGGCCGAGCATCCGCAAGTCGGCGAAGTACGCCAGACCGGCATGGCCCTGGCCATCGAACTGGTGCAGGACAAGGCCAGCAAGACGCCCTATCCCTGGCAGGAACGCCGCGGCTTGGCGATTTACCGCCACGCCCTGGAGCGCGGTGCGCTGCTGCGCCCGCTAGGCAATGTGGTGTACTTCCTGCCGCCCTATGTGATCACCCCGGAGCAGATTGATTTTCTCGCTGAGGTGGCCGGCGAAGGCATCGAGCTGGCCACCCGCAGCGCCGTCAGCGTGGCCGTGCCGGCCGGCGGGCCAGCGGAGTTTCGCGACCCGGGGTAGCTGGGTGCGGCGACAAAAGCTCGCGGACAAGTCCGCTCCCTCGAAGGCGGTGCGCGGCACCGGATCTGTGGGAGCGAATTCATTCGCGAGCTTTTGGTAGGGTGCGCACCGCAACAACGTTGTCCGTTCCACAGCCGACACCCTGCGGCAGCGTAGGAAGAGCTTTAGCCGCAACGCTTGGCCTGAAGGCCAAAGCCCCTTCTACAGCCCGGTGTCACAGTGCTTTAAGCTTGGCGCTTCCATTTGCCGCCGCAGCTTTCAATCATGCGCATTTCCCGTTTCTTCATCGATGCCCCGCTGTCCCTCGGCCGCCACGAACTGCCCGAGGCCCAGGCCCACTACATCGGCCGTGTGCTGCGCCTGGCGCCGGGCGCCGCCGTGCAGCTGTTCGACGGTAGCGGCCAGGAATATCTCGGCGAACTGGCCGAGGTGAGTAAGAAGAGCGTCTGCGTGGAGTTGTGCCAAGCCCTCGACGGCCTGGCCGAATCGCCGCTGCGCATCCACCTCGGCCAGGGCCTCTCGCGCGGCGAACGCATGGACTGGGCGATCCAGAAGGCCACCGAGCTGGGCGTCGCCGAGATCACCCCGCTGGTCAGTGAGCGCTGCGAAGTACGCCTGAAAGACGAACGCGCCGACAAGCGCCTGGCCCACTGGCGCCAGATTGCCATCAGCGCCTGCGAGCAGTGCGGACGCTCGGTGCTGCCGGTGATTCATGCACCGCTCGGCCTGGGCGACTGGCAGCACCAGGTGGACGCCGACCTGAAGCTGGTGCTGCATCCGGTGGCCGAGCCGCTGGCCAGCCATGCACGGCCGTCCAGCCTGGCCTTTCTGATCGGTCCCGAGGGCGGACTGTCAGACGCCGAAGTGGAGCAGGCGATACGCCATGGTTTTCACGCCGCCCGCCTGGGGCCGCGCGTGCTGCGCACGGAAACCGCGCCGGTGGTGGCGCTCAGCGTGGCGCAGCAGCTGTGGGGGGATTTCTAACGGATCGGGCCACGATCCAATAGAGAACCTGCGGAACCGACTGTTTGTGGGAGCGGACTCGTCCGCGAGCTCTTTGGTGCAGGGCTCGATCCTAGCCAGGCGCCCAAGAGCTCGCGAATGAATTCGCTCCCACAGGGGGTTGCCGGCCGCCGCTGCTTTTGTGAGAGCGGACTCGTCCGCGAGCTCTTTCCCGCGGGCCCCACCCTGGCCGGCTGGCTCAGATCAGCCCGGCATCCGCCAGCTTCTCTTCCAGTCCTTCCAGGTCGGGAATCTTCATCAGCTCGTCGCCAATACGCACCGCCGCCAGCTCCAGCGGCGCCAGGGTGCCGGCGGCGGCCTGCAGTTCCGCGTCGACCTTGATCGAGCGCGGGATACCCTGCAGCAGCAAGGCCAGAAACGGCGTACCGGGACGATCACCGATGGCGTTCAGCACCGCGATACGCGCGTTGCGGCCGATTTCGGTGCGCGACCCGCTGGCCACCTCGAACGACAGCAGCGGCAGGGTCAGGTTGCGCCAGCCGATGTAGCCCAGCAGCCAGTCCGGCATGGCCTCTCGGCGCTCCGGGGTCTGGTAGGGCACCAGCTCGGCCATGGCCACGTTGGGCAGCAGCAGGCTGCGGTCGTGCAGCGGCATCAGTAGCGCGGTCAGGCTGCTGGCCGTGTTCTGGATGGCGGGTGATTGGCTCATGTTCGGATTCCTTTAGGCATCCAGAGGACGCTCGGCAAGACGCTTCACCAGCGCCGCCGCCAGTTCGCGGGGGTTGCCGCTGAATTCGCTGTAGCCGCCTTCGCGCAGGCTGTCGGGCATGCTGGAGCAGACGCAGCTGTCGGCGCTCTGCGTCCAGATCGGCGCCCCCTGGCGGCGCACGTAGGCGGCGGCGGCGCTGCCATCGCTACCCATGCCGCTGAAGGCGATCACCCCACAGCGGGCGCCGAACTGGCCGGCGAGGCTGAGCATCATCTGGTCAATGGACGGGCTGTACGGCTCCGGCCAGCCGCGCTCCAGCAGCGTCAGGCTGCCATCGGCGGCGAAGCCCAGTTCGTTGGCGACCGGCACCACCTGCACGTCGCCATTGCACAGTGGCGTGCCGGCGTGCAGCTGGCGCACCGTCCACTGGCTGTGGCGGCCCACCGCCTGCGGCAGGCTGGCCTCGAAGGCGGCGTCGATGTGCTGAGCGTAGAGAAGCGCCACCGGCAGGCCGGCTGGCAGCGCATCGAGGAAGGCCTTGACCGCCACCGGGCCGCCCAGCGAGGCGGCCAGCAGCCATACTTCGCGAGCCGGCTCGGCCGGCGCCTGAGCCAGGCTCGTCGGCAGGCTCAGCGGCTCGACAGTCCCGTTCTCGCTCAGCAGGCCCTGCAGGCTCGGCCCCACTGCGGCGGCCGGGTCGCCGACCAGGCGCTTGAGCTTGCCGAACAGGCTGCGTTCCCAGCGCGGGTAATGTTCCGAGCTGCGCTCGGGCGCCTTGCCCTCGCCGAACAACACCGGGGTGTCGCCTTCCAGCAGGTCGTCGAGCAGCGGCAGGTCTTCGCCCTGGGCCAGGTCCACCAGCCAGAGGTCGGCGGCGCAATCGCGCAGCTCGGCCGGTTCCAGTCCGGCCGGGTCCTGGTTGAACACCACCTGATAGCCGCTGCCAGTCAGCGCGTGCTGCAGGATGTGGCGCTGCAGGGAGGTATCGGCGAGGATCGCGATGCGGGCGGTCATGGCTGGCCTACCAGACTGTGGATGCATTCAAGCAACTGGGTTTCCTGGTAGGGCTTGCCCAGGTAGTCGTTGACGCCGATGGCCATGGCCCGCTCGCGGTGCTTATCGCCGGTGCGCGAGGTGATCATGATGATCGGCAGGTCCGCCAGCTGCGGGTCGTGGCGCACCAGGGTGGCCACTTCGAAGCCGTCCATGCGCGGCATCTCGATGTCCAGCAGCATGATGTCCGGCTTGAATTCCTGCAGCTGAGTGATGGCGTCCACACCGTCCTTGGCGGTCACCACGTTCATGCCCTGGCGTTCGAGCAGGCGCGTGGTGACCTTGCGCACGGTGACCGAGTCGTCCACCACCATCACGGTCAGCGCATGTGCTTCGACTTCCGGCGCGGCGGCCTCGACCGTCAGTTGCGACTGGGCGGCGCGCAACGGCAGCGCCAGCAGTTGGCGCTTGCGCAGCAGGGTCATGAAGTCGAGGATCACCACCACCCGGCCATCGCCGAGAATGGTCGCGCCGGAAATGCCGGCCACCCGCGCGAACTGCGGGCCGAGGCTCTTCACCACGATTTCCCGCGAGCCGGCCAGGCTGTCCACCTGCACGGCCACGCTGTGGTCGGCCGAGCGCACCAGGATTACCGGCAGCGGCAGCGTCTGCCCCATCAGCTTGGGCTGCTGGCCGTTGTTCAGCAGCTCGCCCAGGTAACAGAGCTCATAGCGCTGCCCGGCGTATTCGAAGCGCGGCGCATCCGGGCCGTAGTAGGCCTCCAGCTCGTAGGGCGAAACGCGCACGATGCCCTCGATGTTGCTCAGCGGCACGGCGTACAGGTCATCGCCGGAGTGCACCATCAGCGCCCGGTTGACCGAGACGGTGAACGGCAGGCGAATGATGAAGCGCGTGCCCTGCCCCTCGGCCGACTCGATGCTCACCGAGCCGCCGAGCTGCTTGATTTCCGAGGTCACCACATCCAGGCCCACGCCGCGTCCGGAGATCTGGGTGATCTTCTCGGCGGTAGAGAAGCCGGCCGCCAGGATGAACTGCAGCACCTCGTGGTCGGTGATTTCACTGTCCGGGGCCATCAGGCCGCGCTCGATGGCCTTGCGGCGCACCGCGTCCAGGCGGATGCCGCCACCGTCATCGGCCAGGGTCAGCACGATCTCGCCGCCCTCGCGGGACAGGTTGAGGCTGATGGTGCCCTGATCCGGCTTGCCGGCGGCGCGACGCGCCTCGACCGACTCGATGCCATGGTCGACGGCGTTGCGCAGCATGTGCTCCATCGGCGCAATGATGCGCTCCAGCACGCTGCGGTCCATCTCCCCTTCGGCATTGCCGATCACCATGTCGACCTGCTTGCCCAGCTCCGCCGACACCTGACGCACGATGCGCCGCAGGCGCGGCAGCAGGCGGTCGAACGGCACCATGCGAGTGCGCATCAGGCCCTCCTGCAGCTCGGTGTTGACCCGCGATTGCTGCAGCAGCAGGGTTTCCGCGTCGCGGTTCTTGACCGCCAGGGTCTCCTTGAGGTCCAGCAGGTCGGAGGCGGACTCGAACAGCGCCCGTGACAGCTGCTGCAGCTGGGAATGGCGGTCCATTTCCAGCGGGTCGAAGTCCTCGTAGCCGACGCGCTCGGCCTCGGCCTGGTAGCGGCTGAGAATCTGTGCCTGGGTTTCGGTATCCAGTCGGCGCAATTGATCGCGCACCCGCTCGATAGTGGCTTCCATCTCGCTCAGCGTGTAGCCGACGTCGCTGACCTGCTGCTCGACGCGGCCCCGGAAGATCGAGGTTTCACCGGCCAGGTTGACCAGATCGTCGAGCAGCTCGGCCGGAACCTTGACCAGTTCCTGCGGCGCGCGGCGTGCGGCGGCCTCGCGAGCTTCTTCGGCCTGGCTGACGAAGGGCAGCACCACCCGGCCGGCGGGCGTGGCCTGTTCGACCGGCGCCAGCGCCTGGACTGCAACCTGGGCCGGCGCCTGGACCGGCGCGGTCTCGGGTTCGGCCGGCGGCGTGGCGGACTCAGGCTCGGAGGCAATCAGATCTCCCTCATTGAGCAGTGCGCGCAGGTCGTCCACGGCGGCCTGCAACACCGCAAATTCGTTCTGCACCCGCGCGAACAGCGCCTCGGACTGCGGCTCGCCCTTCTGCCGGGCCTCGATCAGGCGCTGCTCCAGCTCGTGGCTGAGGGTTCCGATGTGCACCTGACCAGCCAGCCGGGCACCGCCCTTGAGAGTGTGCAGGATGCGCAGCAAATCATCGAAGGGCACCGCCTCGGGCATCGCCTCCCAGTCCTGCATGCTGGACTGCAGCGCCTCGATCAGCTCGTCGGCCTCCTCGCGGAAGATCTCCAGGATCTCCTCGTCGACCTCGCTGACGGCGGCAGGCGGCACGTGTGCGGGTTTGGCCGGCGCGGCGACGACCGGCTCGCTAGCCGGCTGCAGGTTGATGCTGGGCGGCTCGCTCAGCTGTTCCTCGGGCGCGGCGACATACTGCTGCAGCGCACCGATCAGTTCCTCGCCGCCGGGTACCGGCTGACCATCGCGCACCGCCTCGAGCTGGACCTTGACCCGTGCGTGGCTGCGCTCCAGCAGCTCGAACAGCGTCTCGCCGCTGCGCAGACGGCCATCGGCCAGCTGGCGATAGAGCATTTCCAGCTCGTAGCCCAGGTCACCGATCGGCTGCACGTCGGCCATGCGCGCACAACCCTTGATGGTATGCAGATCACGTTGCAGGGTTTCGATTTCGATGCCGTTGCGCGGATCGGTGCGCCAGCGCTGCAGGGCTTCCCGGGCATCCTCGATGAGCCCGAAGCTTTCCTCCAGGAACAGCGCCATCAGCTCGGGGTCGGCCTGCACATCGAGGACATCGACCTCGCTCTCCGTCTCGATCTGGCACGGTGCTTCATCCGCCGGCGCCTGCAGTTCGATTTCCTCGAGTTCGCCGAAGCCGTCCATTTCCAACCCGTCGGCGGCTTCCAGCGCCGCCCACAGGTCGCCCTCGGGCGTGCTGACGGCCGGAGTCGGCGCTTCGGCTTCCTGCGGTTCCAGACTCACGGCGCCGGTTTCCCGGTAGTCCAGCACGGCGCGGATCAGCGAGGTGGCCAGGGCCACCGGTTCGCGGGCCTGCAGCTGTTCGATCTGCTGGGTCAGGCGGTCATGGCACTTGTGCAGCAGCCAGGCGAGGGTCGGCTCGGCCGTGAAACGCTGTTGCATCAGGCCTTCGTAGAGAAATTCCAGTTCGTGGGCCAGATCGCCGACCGGCGCGACCCCAGCCATGCGCGCGCCACCCTTGAGGGTGTGCAGATCGCGCTGCAGGCCAGCCAGCGCATCCAGATCCTGGGTGTCGGCCAGCCAGTCTTCGAGCAACTGGGCGGCGCTGTCGAGGATGTCGCCCGCCTCTTCAAGGAAGATCCCGATCATCTCCTCGTCCAGCGTGTCGATCGGCTGGGCCTGTACCGCAGGCGCCGCTTCAGGCTGCGGCGCGCTCACGGGCAGCGGCGTCTCGTCCAGCGTCAGCGGCGCCTCGTCGAGAGAATCGAAACCCAGGTCGAGCGGGTCGAACTCCAGCAGGTCGTCGGGCAGCGCATCGAAGTCGAACGCCGGCGGCGGAGCCAGCAATGCGGCCAGCGCGGCGACCCGGTCCGGACGCGGGCTGACTTGCAGCGCCGCGGCCACCTGATCCAGCATGCCGATCAGCGCTTCATGGGCCGCCAGGGTCTCCTCGAAGAAGCGCGCATCGGTGGCCAGGCCCTGCTCGGCCACGGCGGCATACACTTGCGACACCCCCTCGCAGAGCTCGGCCAGCGGCGTCAGCTTGGCCTGCACAGAGCCTTGCCAGAGCGCCTGCACGGCGGTCCGCAGATCGTCCAGGGGACTGGATGCCTGCGGCTGATCGCGCCAGCGGGCGAGCAGCTCTTCGCTGTCCAGCAAGGTGTCGATATGGTCGCCCAGATGCCGGCCAAGCAGTTCGGAGGCATGCGGCTCGCTGCTGTTGCGCTTGGCCTCGGCCTGGCTCAGGCGCTCCTTCTGCAGGTTCTGCACCGCGCTCTGGAACGCCTCGCTGCCCGGCAGCGGCGCATGCGGCGTGCTGTCCAGCTGGGTCAGGCCCTGCTGCAGCAGCGCGCGGGCCTGGGCAAGCAGCCCGGCCAGTTCGCGGTCGACCGGAATCTGGTGGTTGTGGAATTCCTTGACCAGCCGCTCCAGCGGCATGGCCACCTCGGCCATCGGCAGGATGCCGGCCATGTGCGCGCTGCCCTTGAGCGTGTGCAGGGCGCGCTGCAGACGATCGTTGACCGGCTGCGGCAGGATCTGCTCGCACTCGGCGAGGAACTGGTCGAGAGTTTCCAGGTGGCTTTCCGCCTCGTTGCGGAAGATGTCCAGCAGTTGCGGATCCAGGCAGTTGCCGTCGGTGCCTTCGTCCGCGGCCACCGCTTGGGGCGTCGGCGGCGCGGGCTGCTGGCCACGGGACAGGGCATGCGCGCTGGCGGCCAGGCGGTCCACATCGTCGCGCTGGCGCTGCGCCTTGGCGGCGAATTCGTCGATCAGCTCCGGCAGCAGGGCCACCACTTCGCCGACCAGCTCATGTACCGCCGGGGTGGCGTCGATACTGCGATCCAGCAGGCGGTTGAACAGGTTTTCCACCGCCCAGGCCAGTTCGCCGATGATCAGCGCGCGCACCATGCGGCCGCTGCCCTTGAGGGTGTGGAACGCGCGCCGTACTTCGGCGAGCGCCTCGCTGTTATCGCTATTGGCGCGCCATTGCGGCAGGTACTGGTGGATGGTTTCCAGGACTTCGCCGGCTTCCTCGATGAAGACGTCCAGCAATTCCTCGTCCACCGGCTCCTCGTCGGCGGGCGGGGGTTGCAGGCTGGGCGGTGCATCCTGGGCGGGCGGATTGGTGGCCTGCACCGGCGCGGCCAGCACATCGGCCACCGTGAGCGGCGCAGCGGGCGCGGCCGGCACAACCTCGGCGGTCAGGCCCTCGGCATCCAGCTCCAGCAGTTCGAACATGGAGGGCAGCGGCGCGGACGGCGACTGCTCGCCGCCCGGCTCGGGCACCGCGAACAGCTCGTCGACAAAGCCCGCCAGCGTCGCGGGAGCCTCCGCCGGCTGCGACGGCGCCTGCGGCTCGCGCATGTCATCGGCCAGCCAGTCCAGCGCCGGGGTTGTCGTGTCCGGCTGCGGTGCCGTGACGCGCGGCGGATAGCCCAGACTGCACAGGCTTTCCTCGGCCACGTCGAGAATCAGTTCGCCCTGGCTGGCGTGATCCTCGCTCAGGCGCTCCAGGTAGTATTCGACGCCGGTGATGGCATCGGCCAGCGTATCCAGGTGCTGCCAGTCCGGCACCGCGCGCGGTTCCAGCAGGCGCTCGCATATATAGCGTTTGCAAGCTTCCAGCAGTTCGGCGGCGCGCTGCAGCGGAATCATCCCCAGCCCGCCACGCACCTGGGTGAGCAGCTCGGGAACCTTGGCCAGGTGCTCGTGGTTCCATTGCGAGGCGATGAACTCGATGATCGCGTCCTTGGCCTGTTCCAGGCCGGTGCGCGCCTCGCGGATCACCAGCTGGTGAATCTGCCCCACATCGGTGGTCGGCAGACGGCTCTGTTCGTTCTGGCTGTCGTTGTCCATGCCGGCGATACCGGACAGGGTCGCCTCGACATAAAGCAGCGCACCGGCGATATCCATCAGCACGCCGTCATCGGCGGCCTTGCCGCCGTCGAGCAGCAGTTGCACGGTCTCCAGCTGATCGAGAATGGCCTTGCGCGGCTGGGCGAAGCCGAGCACCGCCAGGGTGTCGGCGATCTGCTTGAGCGGCGCCTGCAGACCGGCCAGTTCGCTGAGGTTGAGCCGGTCGCTGCGCACGAACAGGTCGAGGCTGTCCTTGATGCGCACCAGCTCCTCGCACAACGCGGCGACGACCGAGCGGATGGCGCCCCGATCCGGGCCAACCAGTTGGCGTTCGGCGGCGGGCGCGGCGCCTTGCCCCGGCAGCGCCTGGTCGAGACGGAAGCGCGCCCGGAGTTCGGCGATACGCGGCGTTTCGAAGCTGGCCTTGGCCAGATGGAACAGCAGGTCCCGGGTCAGCTCCTGCGGGGCGGAATGGTTGAAGCCCTGCGGGCCCTCGCTCACCAGACGCTTGAGTTCCCGATCCAGCTGTTGCAGCAGGCCGTGCACCGCGGCGCCACCCGGCACGCTGCCGCTGACCAGCCCTTCGACCACGCCCGCGGCGATTTCCCACAGCGGTTCCAGCGGCGACTCGCGGCCCAGATCGGCAAGTTTCAGGTAAACCTTTTCCAACTGGGCCAGGTTCCTGGTGTTTTCCTGACCGCGCAGCAGACCCACCATGGCCACCTGCTGCAACTGACGCAGCTTGCGCAGCAACTGGAAGAATTCGGGGGTATTCAGTCGCGCGAGCGATTCATGGGACAGCGCCGGAATCGGCACGGAAAGGTCCGGCGCGAACAGGCTGGTTTCCGGCAGCGGCGGCTCACCCTGTGCCGCGCGCAGCTCGTTGAGCAGCGGCAGCAACAGCAGTGGCTGATCGGTGCGCGTGCTATGCACGCGATCCAGGTACACCGGCAGTTGCAGGATCGCCTGCATCAGCACCTGCAGCGACTCGTCCTGGTCGGCGACGCGATTTTCCAGCAGCGCCTGGACCAGCCGTTCCATTTCCTCGGCGAACAGCGTGGCGCCGAAGAATTCCACCATCCGCAGCGTGCCGTGGACCTGGTGGACATAGGTGAGGCAGAAGCTCAGGCGCGTGCTGTCCTCGCGATTCTCGACGAATGCTTCCAGCGCCTGACGTGCCTGGTTGAGCGTCTCGGCGATTTCACCCTTGACCCATTCCAGGGCGACATAATCGTGCCGATCCCCCATAACCACTCCAGTCATTCGCGTATCCGGGTAAAGGCCAGAACTCGCTCATCAGCCAGTGGGCGCAGCAGCGGATGCCGCCAGCCGGTCACTTCGCCGACGCCGAGCACCAGCAATCCACCCGGGGCCAGGCGTTCAGCCAGGCCGTTGAGGATGTCGCGCCGCCGCCAGCGGCGAAAATAAATCAGCAGGTTCTGACAGAAAATCACATCCAGGCCGGTCCATGGTGCCTTGTCCAGGTCCAGCACGTTGAGTCGGGTGCAGCACACGCGCGCCGCCAGCTCCGGTGTCACTTGCCAGCCATCCGCCTCGCTGCGCAGGTAACGGGCGCGGCGTTCGGCGTCCAGCGCTTCCAGGCGCCGTGCGTCATAGCGCGCCGTGCGGGCCTCGTTGAGTGCGCCCTGGCTGATGTCGGTGGCCATCACGCCAAAATCCATCCGCTGAGCGGCGCGGCGCCGCACTTCGGCGGCGGAGATGGCCAGCGAATAGGCCTCCTCGCCACTGGCGCAGCCCACGCTCCACAGCATCCAGGGGTGTCCGCCTTCATCCGCCAGGCGCCGGCTCAGATAATCCTCTAGGACGGCAAACGACGGCGCATGACGATAGAAACGGGTTTCCCGCACGGTCAGGCGGTCCAGCAGCGTCGCCCATTCCAGGGCACCGCGCGGCCCGTCGCCGACCTGGCACAGGTAGGCCTGATAGTCCTCCAGCCCCAGCTCGCGCATGCGCTGGCCGAGGCGAGTCTGCAGAAAGGCGCGGCGCCGCTCGCCGAGCACCTGGCCGGTACGCTCTTCGATCAGCGCGCTCCAGGCGCGAAACTCCGCTGTGGTCATGTCCGCCAGGGGTTTCAAGGCCCAGACGCCGCTTGGCTGCATGCCATGCCCCTCGCTCATGACTCATGATCGGCGCCCCTTGCGAGGCGCCGCCCCTGTCAGACCTCGACGCGGCCCGCAGGCAGCTTGAAGCCGGACACCGAGTTGCGCATTTCGCTGGCCAGTTGGGCCAGGTTGCCGATGCTGCGCGCCGTGGCGGTGGTACCGGTGGACGTCTGTGAGGTGATCTCCTGGATCACGTTCATGGTGCTGGAGATGTGGCCGGCCGAGGACGCCTGCTGGCGCGCCGCGTTGGAAATGTTCTGGATCAGCGCCGCCAGAGACTTGGATACCTTCTCGATCTCTTCCAGCGACACCCCGGCGTCCTGCGCCAGGCGCGCACCGCGCACCACTTCGGAGGTGGTCTGCTCCATGGAGATTACCGCCTCGTTGGTGTCGGTCTGGATCGCCTTCACCAGCGTTTCGATCTGCTTGGTCGCCGCCGAGGAACGCTCCGCGAGGCGCTGCACTTCGTCGGCCACCACGGCGAAGCCGCGACCGGCGTCGCCGGCCATGGACGCCTGGATGGCGGCGTTCAGGGCGAGGATGTTGGTCTGGTCGGCGATGTCGTTGATCAGGCTGACGATGTCGCCGATCTCCTGGGACGATTCACCCAGGCGCTTGATGCGCTTGGCGGTGTCCTGAATCTGTTCGCGAATGCTGTCCATGCCGGTGATGGTGTTGTGCACCACCTCGTTGCCCTTGTTGGCGATCGCCACGGAACGCTCGGCCACCGCGGTGGATTCGGCGGCGTTGGCCGACACCTGGTCAATGGACACGGCCATTTCGTTGACCGCCGCCGATGCCCCGGCAATTTCCTGCGCCTGGTGCTCCGACGCCTCGGCCAGGTGCATGGCGGTGGCCTGGGTTTCCTGCGCGGCGGCGGAAACCTGCACGGCGGTCTGGTTGATCGCTCGTACCAGATCACGCATCTGGTCGATGGAGAAGTTGATCGAGTCGGCGATGGCGCCGGTGAAATCCTCGGTCACGGTGGCGGTCACTGACAGGTCACCATCGGCCAGGTCTGCGATTTCATCGAGCAGACGCAGAATGGCGGTCTGGTTGCGCTCGTTCTTCTCGGCGGTCTCCTCCAGACGGCGACGGGTGTCCTGCACCATCACCGAACCGATGAGGACCACCGCGGCCAGCGCCAGCGCGCCGAGCACGTAGGTGGCCAGGGTATTCAGGTAACGGCCGTTGGCCAGCTCCTCGAAACCGATGGCCAGGTCGGAGGCCTTGTCCAGCAGGGTCTGCGAGGTGCTGAAGATGTTGCCGGCCGATTCGCGCACCTGGAACAATTCGGGCGAGGTTTCCAGGATCTCGTCCACCGAGCCGGAAACGAATTCGAACAGCTCGGCGATCTCCGCCAGACGCTCGCGCGCCTCGGGCTCGGCTACCCGGGCAATCTCCATGGCGCGGTTGCCTTCCAGCATGGCGTTGAGCACGCGGCCGAACAGGCTGGCATCGCGGCCGAACATGTCGGCGGCCTGCACCGAGTCCTCGTCACCGGCCAGTACCTTGTTGACCGCACCGAGAATCCGTTCCGCCAGCAGCGACTGGCGCTGGGCCACGGCCACCTGGGCGGAGGGCGCGCCGCTCTGCAGCAGGATGTCCACCACTTCCTCGTACTCGACCTGCAGCTGCGGAATGGTTTCCGACAGGGTGGCGGCCACCTGGTGCAGGGACAGCACGGTCTGTTCGCTGGAAAGGATCACGTCGGTATCGCGGCGCAGGCGGTTCCAGTCTTTTTCCACCGCATCCATCTGCGGGGCGACATCGAAGGACACCATCGGCAGGCCGGTATCCAGATCGCCCATGGTCAGGTAACCCCAGCGGCGATCGAAGTCGTTACGGGCGTCCTTGAGCAGGGCGAAGGCCTCGGCCTTGCCCGCCGCCGCTTCGGTGGCGTTCTTGGCGATACGCTGCGACAGCACGCGCAGCTCACCCGCGTGGGTGATGTACTCGGTGTCGTAGCCCGCCTGCACGTTCAGGTAGGTGAAGTTGGCAAACAACAGCACGATGGTGACGATCAAACCGATGAACAGGCTGACGATCAGCGAGCTGCTGCGCATGCCGGTAAACATATTTCCTGCGTTGCTTTTATTCATGAATGGCCCCCGCCTGGACCCACCGCTATTCCCATGTAAAGCCAACGGACCGGATACCGGCCCACCAAAATTCGTGTCATACCGCGACGTCGAGGAAATCGTCGTGTCGTGCCAGCCGCTGGGGACTGAATACCAGCCAGGGCTGAGCGCGATTGAATACGCCGTAAATGAAGGGCTGGATGGCCGCTTCCAACGGCGGCACCTGCTCGGAGAAGGTCTCGACCGGGAAGTGCTGCATGCCGAACACTTCATCCACGATCAGGCCGGACAGCACGTCCTGGTGCTCGACCACCAGCACCCGGCGCTGCTTATGCGAAGCGGCCGGTTCCTCGCCAAAGAACTCGCACAGATCGATCATCGGCAACAGCCGTCCACGCACGTTGGCCACGCCGCGCACCCAGGATTTGACTCCGGGTAGCTGGGTGTGGCGCGGCTCGTGAAGAATTTCCCCCACCTCGCCCATCGGCGAGACGAACAGCCGCTCGCCCATGCGAAAGCCGATCCCGCTCCAGGTCTGCTGGGTTTCCAGCTGGGCCGGCAGGCCGGCCGCCAGCGACCGGCAGCGTTGATCGATGCCGAGCAGAAGATCGAAGGGAGTCGGTTGTCCGGACATGCGTGCCCTGCCGTGCCGGGAATCGAGGACGGAGCGACCGGCGTCAGCCGGCCAGCACCGCGTTCAGCGTCTTGAGCAGGATCGCCTCGTCCACCGGCTTGGTCAGGTAGTCGCGCGCGCCCTGGCGCTTGCCCCAGACCTTATCGGTTTCCTGATCCTTGGTGGTGACGATGATCACCGGAATGTGACTGGTTTCGTCGTCCTTGGTCAGCTGGCGGGTGGCCTGGAAGCCATTGAGCCCCGGCATGACCACATCCATCAGCACGGCGTCGGGCTTTTCCTGGCGCGCCAGGGCCACGCCGTCGGCGCCATTCTCGGCCTTGAGGACCTGGTGCCCGTTCTTTTCGAGCATTTCGGTCAGCTTGTACATCTCGGTCGGAGAGTCATCAACAATCAGAATGCGAGCCATGGTTTTCCCCATACGAAATAACAACGGTCCGTCGCAGGACTCAGGATACCTGTTCGCTCGGCACGAAATCCGGCACGTGGGCCTTGATCGCACCCAGCAATTCTTCCTTGCTGAACGGTTTGGTGAGGTATTGATCCGAGCCGACGATCCGCCCCTTGGCCTTGTCGAACAGGCCGTCCTTGGACGAGAGCATGATCACCGGCGTGGATTTGAAGGCGCTGTTGTTCTTGATCAGCGCACAGGTCTGATAGCCATCCAGACGCGGCATCATGATGTCGACAAAGATGATGTTCGGATGGCTGTCGGCGATCTTGGCCAGGGCATCGAAACCGTCAACGGCGGTGATGACCTCGCAACCGACCTTCTTCAGCAGGGTTTCCGCGGTGCGACGAATCGTCTTCGAATCGTCGATCACCATGACTTTCAAACTGCCGGAATGCTGTTCCATTGTCGCCCTACCATTGCCTCGGTGAGTCGTTATCGTGCGCTTCGCCTGCGCCTGAGACCGGTCTACAACAAGGCTTGTGCCTCGTCGCCGGTCTTTGTAGCACAGGACCCGGACGGCAATCCACAGAGCCCGTCACGGGAAGGATTCAACCTTGACCGAGGGCAACTCCGGCGCCACCCTTGGCGCCTTTGTATCGCCCACCACCTCGGCGACCCGCCATCACGCTGTTTGAGGAACCCTAATGAGCACTCGTCTCGGGATCGTCATGGACCCCATCGCGGCCATCACTTTCAAGAAGGACAGCTCCCTGGCCATGCTGCTGGCAGCCCAGGCGCGCGGCTGGACGCTGTTTTACATGGAACAGCAGGACCTGTATCAGCGCGGCAACCAGGCCCGTGCCCGGGTTCGCCCATTGCGCGTGTTCAACGACCCGGCGCACTGGTACGAGCTGGAGGCCGAACAGGACATCGCGCTGCACGAGCTCGACGTCGTGCTGATGCGCAAGGACCCGCCCTTCAACAGCGAGTACGTGTACGCCACCTATTTGCTGGAGCTGGCCGAGAAGGCCGGCAGCCTGGTGGTCAACAGCCCGCGCAGCCTGCGCGACTGCAACGAGAAATTCTTCGCCACCCAGTTCCCGCAGTGCACACCGCCAACCCTGGTGAGCCGGCGCGCGGACATTCTGCGAGACTTCGCCCGCGAGCACAGTGACGTCATCCTCAAACCGCTGGACGAGATGGGCGGCGCCTCGATCTTCCGCCACCGCGAGGGCGACCCGAACCTGTCGGTGATCCTCGAAGTGCTCACCGAGCACGGCAGCCGGCAGATCATGGCGCAGCGCTACATTCCCGAGATCAAGAATGGCGACAAGCGCATCCTGATGATCGACGGTGAGCCGGTGCCCTACTGCCTGGCGCGCATTCCGGCGCAGGGCGAGACCCGCGGCAACCTGGCCGCTGGCGGTCGCGGCGAGCCGCGCCCGCTGACCGAGCGCGACCGCGAGATCGCCGCCCTGGTCGGCCCGGAGCTGCGCAAGCGTGGTCTGCTGTTCGTCGGCCTGGACGTGATCGGCGACTACCTCACCGAAATCAACGTGACCAGCCCGACCTGCATCCGCGAGATCGACGCCGCCTACGACACGCGCATCGGCGAGCGACTGATGGACGCCATCGCCAGCCGTCTGGGCCGCGGCTGAGCGGCCTGCCGGTGATGACCGGAAGCGCCGCCTGGTTCATGGACTTTTGCCCCGCCACTGGGCAGACTTCCGGGGTTTCCACGGCGCCGCTTCCGACATGACCGCAGCCATGACTCCCACACTCGAACAGCCCCGGGTTCGCTCCGCCGATCGCCTGGGCTTCACGCTGTTCCTGGCGGTGGCGCTGCATGTCGCGCTGATCTTCGGGCTGGGCTTCGCCCTGCCCACGCCCAGCGAGATCAGCAAGTCGCTGGAAATCACCCTGTCCACCTTCAAGAGCGACGTGGCGCCCGAACAGGCCGACTTCCTCGCCCAAGACAACCAGCAGGGCAGCGGCACGCTGGAACACAAGGCGGCGCCCAAGACCACCGAGATCGCGCCCTTCCAGGACACCGAGATCAACAAGGTCACCCCGCCGCCCGCCGCGCCGCCGGAAGTGCCGCGCGAGGCGCCCCAGGCCGCCGTGGCCACCCGCGCGCCGCAGCGGGACAAGACCCCGGTGCAGGCCGAACTGCAGAAGACCGAGCCGCGCCGCCCGGCGCCGGAATTCGACAGCTCGCAACTGTCCGCCGAGATCGCCAGCCTGGAGGCCGACCTGGCGCTGGAACAGCAGCGCTATGCCAAGCGCCCGAAGATCCACCGCCTGAATGCCGCCTCGACCATGCGCGACAAGGGCGCCTGGTACAAGGACGAATGGCGCCGCAAGGTCGAGCGCATCGGCAACCTCAACTACCCGGACGAGGCGCGCCGCAACGGCCTGTACGGCAGCCTGCGCCTGCTGGTCTCGATCCGCCATGACGGCTCGCTGCACGAGGTGACGGTGCTGGAGTCCTCCGGCCAGCCGGTGCTCGACCAGGCGGCCATGCGCATCGTGCACCTGGCTGCGCCCTATGCGCCCTTCACCGGCGACCTGGCCGAGTTCGACCGTCTGGAAATCATCCGCACCTGGCGCTTCGAGCGCGGCGACCGGCTGTCGAGCCAGTAACAGAGGCAGAGCCGGCCCCATCAAAAAGCCCACCACCAGCCTCCCCCCGGCGCACTTGCCGCCCTTCCCGCGAAGGCCGACACTAACCGCCATGAACAGCACCGATAGTTACCTGAAGAACCAGTTGCTGATTGCCATGCCGCATCTGGCCGATCCGAATTTCGCCCAGACGCTGATCTATCTGGTCGAGCACAACGAGCATGGCGCCATGGGCCTGATCATCAACCGTCCCAGCGGTCTGGAGCTGGCCGACATCCTCGAACAGCTGCGTCCCGAGCAGCCGCCCGCGACCGAGCGCTACGACCAGCCGGTGTACCGCGGCGGCCCGGTGCAGACCGACCGTGGCTTCGTGCTGCATGACAGCGGCTGGCGGTACCAGGCCACCCTAGATTTGGGCGAGCTGGCGCTGTCCACCTCGGTCGATGTGCTCTACGCCATCGCCGATGCCCACGGCCCGCGGCGCAGCCTGATCACCCTCGGCTACGCCGGCTGGGACGCTGGCCAGCTGGAAATCGAGATTGCCGACAACACCTGGCTGCACTGTCCGTGCGACGCGCGCCTGCTGTTCGAGCTGCCCGCCGAACAGCGCCTGCCGGCGGCGGCCGCCTTGCTGGGTATCGACCTCAACTTGCTGAGCAGCCAGGCGGGCCACGCATGACCGACAACCTCCGCCTGTTACTGGGCTTCGATTACGGCACCAAGCAGATCGGCGTGGCGGTCGGCCAGGTCATCACCGGGCAGGCCCGGGAGCTGTGCGTGCTCAAGGCGCAGAACGGCGTGCCCGACTGGACGCGCGTCGAGGCGCTGATCAAGGAATGGCAGCCGGACGCCATCGTCGTCGGCCTGCCGCTGAACATGGACGGCACACCCAGCAACATGAGCGAACGCGCCGAGAAATTCGCGCGCCGCCTGCATGGCCGCTTCAATCTGCCGGTGCACACCCACGACGAACGCCTGACCACCTTCGAAGCCAAGGGCCAGCGCCTGCGCGAAGGCCAGCGCGGCGGTTACCGGGATAATCCGGTGGACGCCCTGGCCGCCGCCCTGCTGCTCGAAGGCTGGCTCGAAGCTCGGGGATAAAACGTATCGGCCACCCAGGCCGCCACTCATTCAAGGAGCGACCATGACTCTTCCGAATCCCGCCGAACTGATACCGCAGATGGCCCGTGACTTGCGCGCCCACCTTTCCGCCCGGCAGGTCGGCGAGCCGCGCTTCATCGGCATCCAGACCGGCGGCATGTGGGTCGCCCAGGCACTGCTCGAAGCACTGGACGAACGCGGCCCGCTGGGCACGCTGAACGTGTCCTTCTACCGCGACGATTTCAGCCGCACCGGCCTGCATCCCCAGGTCGGCCCATCCAACCTGCCCTTTGAAATCGAAGGCCAGCATCTGGTGCTGATCGATGACGTGCTGATGAGCGGCCGCACCGTACGCGCGGCGCTCAACGAACTGTTCGACTATGGTCGCCCGGCCAGCGTGACCCTGGTCTGCCTGCTCGACCTGGACGCCCGCGAACTGCCGATTCGTGCCGATGTGTTGGGCGCCACCCTGTCGCTGGCCCCCGATGAGCGCGTAAAATTGCTCGGCCCCGCGCCGCTCGCCCTCGAGCGACAGATGCTTGCATCCCACTGAGACCCCGAACGATGCCGACCGCCGCTATCAAGCGCCCGCTGCAGCTGAATGACCTCGGCCAGCTGCGCCATTTCCTGTCCCTCGACGGCTTGTCCGGCGAGCTGCTAACCGAACTGCTCGATACCGCCGATTCCTTCCTGGAAGTCGGCGCGCGGGCGGTGAAGAAGGTTCCGCTGTTGCGCGGCAAGACCGTGTGCAACGTGTTCTTCGAGAATTCCACGCGCACGCGCACCACCTTCGAACTGGCCGCCCAGCGGCTGTCGGCCGATGTCATCACTCTGAACGTGTCCACCTCCTCGACCAGCAAGGGCGAAAGCCTGTTCGACACCCTGCGCAACCTGGAAGCCATGGCCGCCGACATGTTCGTGGTGCGCCATGCCGATTCCGGCGCCGCGCACTTCATCGCCGAACACGTCTGCCCCGAGGTGGCAATCATCAACGGCGGCGACGGCCGCCACGCCCACCCGACCCAGGGCATGCTCGACATGCTGACCATCCGCCGCCACAAGGGCGACTTCGCCAACCTCTCGGTGGCCATCGTCGGCGATATCCTGCACTCGCGGGTGGCGCGCTCCGACATGCTCGCCCTGCGCGCCCTGGGCTGCCAGGACATCCGCGTGATCGGCCCGCGCACCCTGCTGCCCATCGGGCTGGAGGAAAACTACGGCGTGCGGGTGTTCACCAGCCTGAGCGAAGGGCTCAAGGACGTGGACGTGGTGGTCATGCTGCGTCTGCAGCGCGAGCGCATGCAGGGCGGCCTGCTGCCCAGCGAGGGCGAGTTCTACCGCCAGTACGGCCTGAGCACCCAGCGCCTGGCGCTGGCCAAGCCGGACGCCATCGTCATGCACCCCGGGCCGATCAACCGGGGCGTGGAAATCGAATCCGCCGTGGCCGACTGCGCCCAGTCGGTGATTCTCAACCAGGTCACCTACGGCATCGCCATCCGCATGGCGGTCATGTCCATGGCCATGAGCGGCCAGGCCGCGCAACGCCAGCTCGAATCCGAAATCGCTTCCGAGGAGCAGAACTGATGGCCTCCACCCGTATCCTCGGTGCTCGCGTCATCGACCCGGCCAGCGGCCTGGACCGGGTCACCGACCTCTACCTGGACGCCACCAAGATCATCGCCATCGGCGACGCGCCGGCCGGTTTCGAGGCCAGCCAGACCCTTGCTGCCCGCGGGCTGGTCGCCGCGCCGGGCCTGGTCGATCTGTCCGTCGCCCTGCGCGAACCGGGCTATGGCCGCAAGGGCAACATCGCCAGCGAAACCCTGGCCGCCGCCGCCGGCGGCGTCACCAGCCTGTGCTGCCCGCCGCTGACCCGTCCGGTGATGGACACCGCCGCGGTAATCGACCTGGTGCTGGAACGCGCCCAGCAAGCCGGCCACGCCAAGGTGTTCCCGATCGGCGCCCTGACCAAGGACCTTGGCGGCGAGCAGTTGGCCGAGCTGGTCACCCTGCGTGACGCCGGTTGCGTGGCCTTTGGCGACGGCCTCACCGACATGCCCAACACCCGCAACCTGCGCCGGGCCATGGAATACGCCGCCACCTTCGACCTGACCCTGGTGCTGCACAGCCAGGACGCGGCGCTGGCCGAAGGCGGCATGGCTCACGAAGGCCCTACCGCCAGCTTCCTCGGCCTGGCCGGCATTCCGGAAAGCGCCGAGACCGTCGCCCTGTCCCGCCAGTTGCTGCTGGTGGAACAGTCCGGCGTGCGTGCGCACTTCACCCAGCTGACCAGCGCGCGTGGTGTGGAGATGATCGCCCAGGCCCAGGCGCGCGGCCTGCCGGTCAGCGCCGACGTGGCCCTGTACCAGCTGATCCTCACCGACGAGGCGCTGGCCGGTTTCTCCAGCCTCTACCATGTGCAGCCGCCGCTGCGCACGCACGCCGACCGCGAGGCGCTGCGTCAGGCGGTGAAGAGTGGCGTGGTGCAGGCCATCGCCAGTCACCACCAACCCCACGAGCAGGATGCCAAGCTGGCGCCCTTCGCCGTCACCGAGCCGGGCATCAGCTCGGTTGAACTGCTGCTGCCGCTGGCCATGACGCTGGTGGAAGACGGTCTGCTCGATCTGCCGACCCTGCTGGATCGCCTCAGCTGGGGCCCGGCGCAGGCCCTGCAACTGCCGGCCGGCCGCCTGGCTGTGGGCGCCCCGGCCGACCTGCTGCTGTTCGACCCGGCCAGCAGCACCCTGGCGGGTGAAGGCTGGCATTCCAAGGGCCAGAACTGCCCCTTCCTGGGCCACTGCCTGCCCGGCAAGGTGCGTTACACGCTAATGGATGGGCGGATCAGCTACCAGGGCTGAGTCAGGTACCTCCCCTGTGGGAGCGAATTCATTCGCGAGCGTTTGCAGGCCACACCTGAACGCTCGCGGACAAGCCCGCTCCCACAATAGGGGCGTTGGGTTTCAGTCCCACAACCGGTTGCGCTCGGAAATCTGCTGGTTCAGCGTCCAGAAGTCGTACAGCACACCCACCAGGAACAGGCCGCCGGTCAGCAGATAGAGCAGGCCGGTGATCCACTTGCCCTGGTACATGCGGTGCACGCCGAACACGCCGAGAAAGGTCAGCAGGATCCAGGCGATGTTGTAGTCCAGTCGCCCCGAGTTGAAGCGCAGGTCGGCCTGGCGGTCCATCGAGGGGATCAGGAACAGGTCGATGATCCAGCCAACAAAAAACAGACCGAGAGTGAAGAACCAGATGGTTCCGGTGATCGGCTTGCCGTAGTAGAAGCGGTGCGAGCCGAGAAAACCGAAGATCCACAGCAGGTAACCGATGACCTTGCTGTGGGTGTCGTGATAGCGCATGGGCATGCTCCCTGACGGAAAGGATCGTGCTCAGCCTAACCCATCGATTCGCGCGCTGCGTGGTCAGCGTGCCAAGGGCAGCTGGACGACATTGTCCTGTTGCGGCGCCGGCACGCAGCGCCCCAGCGAGCGCAGCAGTTCCGCGACGTCCTCCCGCTGCTGCGCCAGCTGCTCGGCATAGCGACCCAGCAACTGGCCCCGCGCGCGGGTCTGGCGGCCGGCCTGCGCCAGGGCGCGCATCTCCAGCACCTGCTGTTCGAGCAGCTGCTTGCGCTCCTGGTTGAACTGCAGCAACGGCAGCAACACCTCCGCTTCCCAGTGTTCGATGGCGTCGCGCAGGCGCCGATGCAGATCGACCACCGACTGCGCCAGGGTGGCCAGAAAACGTCGGGTCAGGCTGTGTTGCTCGGTCAGCAGCGTGCTGGGCCGCAGGCAAAAATGGTCGGCACGCAGACGCAGCTGTTGCAGCTCACAGGCAAAGGCATCCAGCGCCAGGCCCGGCGCATCCACCGCCAGCAGAGGATAGGCCTCGTTGTGGCGCCGGTAGATGGCCACCACAGTTCGATCCGCCATGGCCGCCTCGTCGCGCAAATGACCCAGATCGGACTCCAGCTGCTCGAAGAAAGCCACGATGCCCTGGCTGATGCCCAGGGTCGTCCAACTGCCCAGCAGGCGTTCGCGCACCGCCAGCAGTTGCTGCTCCAGGCGTTCGGCGCCGATCATCTGCCGCAGCCGCTCGGCCTGCCGGCGTAGCAGGTTCTGCTGGCCGCGCAGGGCAATCAGGCGCTTGTGATGTTCGGCATGCTCGGCCCGCGCACGCGTGCCCAGCTCGGCGAGCAGCGAATCCTGATCCGTCTCCGCGGCCGCCAGTTGCCGCTGCTGCTCACCGATGCGGGCAATGCGCTGCGCCAGCAGCGCCTGACTGGCCAGCAGCATCTCGCGCAACGGCGCCGCCACCTGTTCCTCGATCAATCGTCCACGGTCGACGACCAGCCGCTCATCCAGCAGGGTCTCCAATTCGGCGAAACGACTGCGCGCCAGCAGTTGCGCATCATCGCGCACCCGCGCCAGCAGGCCCTGGCGGGCCGACAAGGGCAGCACTTGCTCGACATCCAGGCCCAGTTGCGCGGCACTGTCCCCGCGTACGCGCTCCTGACTGGCGGCCACTTCCCCAGGCTCGAGCAGCTCGTCGTCCAGTACATCAATCTTGTTGAGCAATGCGTACAGGCGCTGCGGCCCCTCGCGTTCCAGGCCGCGCACATGGTCTTCCCAGATAGCCAGGTCACTGGCGGTCACGCCGCTGTCCGCCGCCAGCAGGAAAAAGATCACCTGCGCCTCGGGCAGCATCGACAAGGTCAGCTCGGGCTCGCTGCCCAGCGCGTTCAGTCCTGGGGTATCCAGAACGCGCAGTCCCTTGCGCAGCAACGGATGATCGACGCTGGCCAGCGCATGACGCCAGGCTGGCACGCGCACACGATCCGTCTCGCCAGTCGGCTCCAGGGTGGCGATGTCGAAGCCCAGGCGCAGTGCCTGCTCACGGGACACCGCCTTGACCCGCGCGACTTCGGCGAAGGCCTCGGCCATGGCGGCGGGATTCTGCGCATCGAGGTTGAAGGTCACCCACGCCGCGGGCCGCTGGCGCAGTTCGACCAGCGAGACCTCCTCCAGGCGGGTCTCGATGGGCAGCAGGCGCAGATAGGGGCGTGCCGCCCGGGCATCGAAGAACAGCTCGGTGGGACACATGGTGGTGCGCCCGGGGTTCGAGGGCAGGATGCGCCGGCCACAGCCGGCAAAGAACAGCGCGTTGATCAGCTCGGTCTTGCCGCGCGAGAACTCGCCGACGAAGGCCAGCGTCAGTTGCTCGCTGCGCAGTTGGCGCAAGGCCCGATCCAGCCGCGCGTCCAGCGCCGGGGTGGACAGCCGGTTGGCCGCCAGCCAGCTGCGATAACGCACCAGCACGGCGGCCAGCGCGCGTTTCCATTGCACGGAAGCATCGATCTGCTGGCCGAGACGGTCCGGGCTCATGGCGGCATGTCCTTATGCGAAGAGGCATGCCGTGCATTATTGGTCAGCGTGGCGGGACGTCCAGCGACTGGCGCACACGCGCGACGGGCGCGATTCAGGCGCTGGCGATGCCCAGCCCTTCCGGCAATTTCTGCGGCCGGCTGATACGCACACGCTTCTGGCGGTTCAGCTCGCCACTTTCCAGGCTGACCTGGCTTTTCGGCACGCCGAACGCCTTGGCCAGGAAGACCATCAGGTGGGCGTTGGCCTTTCCTTCCACCGGGGGCGCGGTAAGGCGGATCTTCAGGCGTTCGCCATGCAGGCCGGCGAACTCGTCCTTGCTGGCCTTGGGTTGCAGGTGGACGGCGAGAAGCAGGTCCTCGCCGTCCCAGCGATACCACTCCATCACATGAAGGGCGCGAGAATCTGCGGCATGTTGGTCATGGCCGCCAGGTTGTTGATCACCAGCATGTCCAGCAGATTCAGCGCGATAAAGGCGAAGATCGGCGAAATATCCAGGCCGCCGAGGTTGGGCAGAAAGCGGCGGATGGGCGACAGCAGCGGCTCGCAGATCTGGTGCACCAGGTGCGCGGCCGGATTGTGGCTGCCCGGTGCCACCCAGGACAGGATCACGCTGATGATCAGGGCGAAGAAGAAGATCTTCAGAAACAGCGCGGTGACGCCGATCAGCGACCAGACCAGCAGCTGCAGCAGATTGCCGCCGAAGCCGACGCCCAGCACCGCCAGGGTGATGATCATCAGCACCAGTTGCACGAGGATGGCCAGCACCAGCGAGGCCAGGTCGATGCCCCCAAAGCCCGGGATGATCCGGCGCAGCGGCATCAGCAGCGGCGAGGTGGCGCGCACGATGAACTGGCTGAGCGGGTTGTAGAAATCGGCGCGCACCAGTTGCAGCACGAAGCGCAGCAGCACGATCAGCAGGTACAGGCTGCCGAGGGTTTGAATCACATACACGGCGGCGGTGGACAGACCATTCATCAACAGCTCCTTATTGACCCAGTTGTTCGGCCAGCTCGGCTGAGCGGGCGGCGGCGGCGTTCAATGCCTGTTGTACCAGCGTTTCGAAACCGCCGGCCTGAAAGGCCTTGATAGCCGCTTCGGTGGTGCCGTTCGGCGAGGTGACGCGACGACGCAGCTCGGCGGCGTCCACGTCACTCTCGGTGGCCATGCGCGCCGCGCCAAGCGCGGTCTGCAGCGTCAGTTGCGCGGCGGTCTCGCGCGGCAGGCCAAGCTGTTCACCGGCGGCGGTCATCGCCTCGATGAGCAGGAAGAAATACGCCGGGCCGCTGCCGGATACGGCGGTCACCGCATCGATCAGCTTTTCTTCATCCAGCCACAGCGCAACGCCGACGGCCGAGAGCAGCTGTTCGGCCTGCGCGCGCTGTTCCGGGCTGACCTGGGCGTTGGCAAACAGCCCGCTGACGCCCTGGCGCAGCAGCGCCGGGGTATTGGGCATGCAACGCACGATGGCCGACTTTTCCGCCGACGAGGAGCCGAGCCATTGTTCCAGGCTGGCGCAGGGAATGCCGGCGGCGATTGAGACGATCAGCGGATTGCCGGTCAGGCTCGGCGCCAGCGCCTGGCACACCGGTTTCATGACCTGCGGCTTGACCGCCAGCACCACCACATCGGCACCGGCCACCGCTTCGGCGTTCTCGGCGCACAGGAAGATGCCGTGCTCGGCGCCCAGACGCGCGCGCTGTTCGGCGCTGGGATCGCTGGCGCGGATGCGCTCGGCGGGGACGCCCTGGGCGCGCAGGCCGCCGATCAGGCTGGCGGCCATGTTGCCGGCGCCGATGAAGGCGATTCGAGGTTGGTTCATAAGGAGTTCCTTCAGGAAGGGCGCACGCCGGAATAGTCGCGGGCGCCAAACAGCGCCGTGCCGATGCGCACCCAGGTGGCGCCCTCGGCGATGGCGGATTCGAGGTCGTGGCTCATGCCCATGGACAGGGTATCGAGCTGAAAAGGTAGCCGGGCCTGCCATTCGCGCAGGCGAGCAAACGCGGCGCGCTGCTCGGCGGGATCGTCGGTCGGTTCGGGTATGGCCATCAGCCCGCGCAATTTCAGGCCCGGCAGCTGCGCCACGGCGGCGGCCAGCGCCGGCAGGTCCTGCGGCGCGCAGCCGGATTTGCTGGCCTCGCCACTGACATTCACCTGCAGGCAGACATTCAGCGGCGGCAGCTCGGCAGGACGCTGTTCGGCAAGACGCTGGGCGATCTTCAGGCGATCCACCGAATGCACCCAGGCGAAGTGCTCGGCGATGGCCTTGGTCTTGTTCGACTGGATGGGGCCGATGAAATGCCAGCACAGCGGCAGATCGGCCAGCTCGGCCTGCTTGGCCAACGCTTCCTGCAGGTAGTTCTCACCGAAATCCCGCTGTCCGCAGGCATGCGCGGCGCGGACCGCCTCGGCCGGCTGAGTCTTGCTCACCGCCAGCAGACCGACACTGGCCGGCTCGCGGCCAACCCCTTGCGCCGCCTCACGGATCCGCGTGCGAACCTTTGCAATCTTCTCTTCTATCGTCGACATTACTGGCGCTCTGAGCCGGGCCCCACGAGGCTTGGCATTCTACCCGCTTGCCTGTGATTGGGGAGTCCCATGGATATTACCGAGCTGCTCGCCTTCAGCGCCAAACAGGGCGCGTCGGACCTGCACCTGTCGTCCGGTTTGCCGCCAATGATCCGCGTGGACGGCGATGTCCGGCGCATCAACCTGCCGGCCATGGACCACAAGCAGGTGCATGCGCTGATTTACGACATCATGAATGACAAGCAGCGCAAGGATTACGAGGAGTTCCTGGAGACCGACTTTTCCTTCGAAGTCCCCGGCGTGGCGCGCTTCCGGGTCAACGCCTTCAACCAGAACCGCGGCCCCGGCGCGGTGTTCCGCACCATTCCGTCCAAGGTACTGACCATGGAAGACCTGGCCATGGGCGAGATCTTCAAGACCATCGCCGACGTACCGCGCGGCCTGGTACTGGTCACCGGCCCGACCGGCTCCGGTAAGTCGACCACCCTGGCGGCGATGCTCGACTACATCAATAACAACAAATATCAGCACATCCTCACTGTCGAGGACCCGATCGAATTCGTCCACGAATCCAAGAAATGCCTGGTCAACCAGCGCGAGGTGCACCGCGACACCCTCGGTTTCAACGAGGCATTGCGCTCGGCGCTGCGTGAAGACCCGGACATCATTCTGGTGGGTGAAATGCGCGACCTGGAAACCATCCGCCTGGCGCTGACCGCCGCGGAAACCGGTCACCTGGTGTTCGGCACCCTGCACACCACCTCGGCGGCCAAGACCATCGACCGGATCGTCGACGTGTTCCCGGCCGAGGAGAAATCCATGGTCCGCTCGATGCTCTCCGAATCGCTGCAGGCGGTGGTCTCGCAGACCCTGTTGAAAAGGATTGGCGGCGGCCGGGTCGCGGCTCACGAGATCATGATCGGCACGCCGGCGATTCGTAACCTGATCCGCGAGGACAAGGTGGCGCAGATGTATTCGGCGATCCAGACCGGTGGCGCACAGGGCATGCAGACCCTGGATGCCTGCCTGAAGAATCTGATGGCCAAGGGCATGATCAGCCGCGACAGCGCCCGCGAAAAGGCCAAGTCGCCGGAGCACTTCTGAGGCATCGGCGGCGCGGTTCTGTGGGAGCGAATTCATTCGCGAGCTTCTGGTAGTTGCGCGCAGCCTGACCGGCCGCCGCAAAGCTCGCGGACAAGTCCGCTCCCACGACCTGACGCCGCTCCCACGCCGCTCGCGTAATTCTTAACGACAGGGACCTGACCCATGGAAATGGAACAACTGCTGCGCCTGATGGTGGAAAAAGGTGGCTCCGACCTGTTCATCACCGCCGGGGTAGCGCCGTCGATGAAGGTCAACGGGCGCATCCTGCCGGTGACCAAGACTGCGCTGTCGCCGGAGATGACCCGCGAAACCGTGCTCGGCACCATGAACGAGCAGCAACGCCGCGAGTTCGCCGAGAATCACGAGTGCAACTTCGCCATCAGCGCGCGCGGCATCGGCCGTTTCCGGGTCAGCGCCTTCTACCAGCGCAACCTGGTGGGCATGGTGCTGCGCCGCATCGAGACCAATATCCCGACCCTTGATGACCTCAAGCTGCCGGAAATCCTGAAGAAGCTCTCGCTGTCCAAGCGCGGCCTGATTCTCTTCGTCGGTGCCACCGGCACCGGCAAGTCCACCTCGCTGGCGGCGATGATCGGCCACCGCAACAAGAATTCCAGCGGCCACATCATTTCCATCGAAGACCCGATCGAGTTCATCCATCAGCACCAGAACTGCATCGTCACCCAGCGCGAAGTCGGCATCGATACCGAATCCTTCGAGGTGGCGCTGAAGAACACCCTGCGCCAGGCGCCGGACGTGATCCTGATCGGCGAGGTGCGGACCCGCGAAACCATGGATTACGCGGTCGCCTTCGCGGAAACCGGCCACCTATGCCTGGCCACCCTGCACGCCAACAACGCCAACCAGGCGCTGGATCGCATCATTAACTTCTTCCCCGCCGACCGGCAGCAACAGGTGTGGATGGACCTCTCGCTCAACCTGCGCGCCATCGTCGCCCAGCAACTGGTGCCGACCCCGGACGGCAAGGGCCGTCGCGCGGTGATCGAGGTGCTGATCAACACGCCGCTGGCCGCCGACCTGATCCGCAAGGGCGAAGTGCATGAGCTCAAGTCGCTGATGAAGCGCTCCACCGAACAGGGCATGCAGACTTTCGATCAGGCCCTGTACGAGCTGTATTCCCAGGGCGAGATCACCTACCAGGACGCCCTGGCCCATGCCGATTCGTCCAACGACCTGCGGCTGATGATCAAGCTGGGCTCGGAAACCGACAGCGAACACCTGAATGTCACCAGTCAGAAGCTCAGCCTGGCGCCCAGCGAGGATGATTTCCGCTAGGGGCCAAGCTCCCACCCTGTGGCCCCCTTTTGTGGGGCCGGCGTTATGCCGGCCGACGGGGCTACGGCTGTGCGCGGAAGGACTGGCCCACGCCGGCCCTGGCCGGGATAAACCCGGCTCCACAGCTTCCCCAGCGACCGGCCCCGCAACCGGCTGCAACGAAAAAACCCACCTCACGGTGGGTTTTTTCATGCACGGAACCGACTCAAATGGGGCGGCTGCCGTATTTGCTGTCCGGCTTCTTCGGCGGATCGGCGACGACGTTGGGCTCGATTTCCTGAACCCGGCCACCACGCGAAAGGTACTCCTCCATGGCGCGAGCAATCGCGTCGCGCTCCTTCTGCTTGGCCTCCACGCTGGGAAGCTCTTCAGGATCGACTGCCTGCTTGGCCTTCTTGCTCGTGGGAGCGGGGGCCTCGGCGTCACCGTCGCCATCGATCTCCTCGGCGGCATTCAGCTCCTCGCCTTCTTCCCCGTCGGAGGTCTCCAGTTCGTCCTGTTCGAGTTCTTCGTCGCTCATATTCACCTCATGTCTTGCTCGAAGTCGGGTAGTTATAGCCCAGACAAAAAAAATATCGACTCACCGAAAGCAGCAGTCGGAAATGCCCGCCGGTCCGTCGCGTGCAAGCCGGTTAAACCGACTGGCTGGCGATTTTGGCGCGCATTCTAGCGTGGCGACGGAAAAAGCAAAGGGCGCCCGTAGGCGCCCTTGGTGAAAGTGTGAAAAATCAGCGCTTGCCGGTGAACTCCGGATAGGCATCCAGGCCACATTCGGCGATGTCTACGCCTTCGTATTCCTCTTCTTCACTGACGCGCAGACCCATCACCGCCTTGATGATGCCCCACACGATCAGGCTGGCGCCGAATACCCAGGCGAAGATGCACGCCACGCCCAGCAACTGCGCACCGAAGGTGGCGTCGGCATTGGTGGCCGGCACGATCAGACAGCCCCAGATACCGACCACGCCGTGCACCGAGATGGCGCCGACCGGGTCGTCGATCTTCAGGCGATCCAGGCCGAGGATGCTGAACACCACCAGAACACCACCGACCGCGCCGATCAGCACGGCTTGTTCAGCGCTCGGGGTCAGCGGCTCGGCGGTGATGGCCACCAGGCCCGCCAGCGCACCGTTGAGGATCATGGTCAGGTCGGACTTGCCGAACAGCAGGCGCGCAGTGATCAGCGCGGCCACCAGGCCACCGGCGGCGGCCAGATTGGTGTTGACGAACACCTGGGCCACTGCGTTGGCGTCCTCGATGGTGCTCATCTTCAGCTGCGAGCCACCGTTGAAGCCGAACCAGCCCATCCACAGGATGAAGGTACCGAGGGTCGCCAGCGGCAGGTTGGCACCCGGGATGGCGTTGATCTGGCCGTTGGGGCCGTACTTGCCCTTGCGCGAACCGAGCAGCAGCACACCGGCCAGCGCGGCAGAGGCGCCCGCCATGTGGACCAGGCCGGAGCCGGCGAAGTCGGAAAAGCCGGCGGCGTCCAGGAAGCCACCGCCCCATTTCCAGAAACCCTGAACCGGGTAGATGAAGCCGGTCATCACCACCGCGAAGGCGATGAAGGCCCAGAGCTTCATGCGCTCGGCCACCGCGCCGGAGACCACCGACATGGCGGTCGCGGCGAACACGATCTGGAAGAAGAAGTCGGCGCGAGCCGCGTAATAGGGCGCGTCCTCGCCACCGGCGGCGACCACGTCCACGGCGTTTTCGTCACCGATCAGGAAGCCCAGGCTAGGCAGGATGCCGCCTTCGGGGCTGGAGTACATGATGTAGTAACCGACCACCAGGTACATGATCGAGGCCACCGAATACAGCACGATGTTCTTGGTGAGGATCTCGGCGGTGTTTTTGGCGCGGACCATGCCGGATTCGAGCATGGCGAAACCCGCCGCCATCCACATCACCAGAGCACCGCAGATCAGGAAATAGAAGGTGTCGAAGCCGTACTGAACAGGTATCAGGGCACTGCTTTCCATTGTTTTATTCCTTGCTGTTGCGCGTCGGGCGCGCTTTAGGAAGGTGGCGGGCTGGGCCCGCCAGAGCGCCCGGCAATCGCTGCCGGGCGCCGACCGGCTTACAGGTTGTAGCCGCGTTCGTTATGCAGGCTGAGGTCGAGGCCGATGGTCTCCTCTTCCTCGGTCACCCGCAGACCCATGACCAGGTCGATCACCTTGAGGATGATGTAGGTCAGGACGCCGGTGTACACCACGGTGAACAGCACGCTTTCGGTCTGGATCCACAGCTGGGTAGCGATGCTCTCGATCTCGCCGAAGCCGCCCAGGGACTGCGCACCGAAGGCGCCGACCAGAATCGCGCCGACGATGCCGCCCACGCAGTGCACGCCGAACACGTCCAGGGAGTCGTCGTAGCCCAGCTTGCGCTTGAGGCTGGTGGCGCAGAAGAAGCAGATCACGCCGGACACCAGACCAATGACCAGAGCACCGGCCGGACCAACCGCACCGGCGGCCGGGGTAATGGCCACCAGGCCGGCGACCACGCCGGAAGCGATGCCCAGGGCGCTGGGTTTGCGATGGGTGATCCACTCGGCGAACATCCAGGCCAGCGCGGCGGCGGCCGTGGCGATCTGGGTCACCAGCATGGCCATGCCGGCGGTTTCGTCAGCGGCGGCGGCGGAGCCGGCGTTGAAGCCGAACCAGCCGATCCACAGCATGGCGGCACCCATCAGGGTGTAACCCAGGTGATGCGGCGCCATCGGCGTGGTCGGGAAGCCCTTGCGCTTGCCCAGCACCAGGCAGGCCACCAGACCGGCGATACCGGCATTGATGTGCACCACGGTGCCGCCGGCGAAGTCGATTACGCCTTCGTCCCACAGCAGCGCGCCGTCACCGCCCCAGACCATGTGAGCCATCGGCGCGTAGACGACGGTGAACCACACGGCCATGAAGATCAGCATGGCGGAGAATTTCATACGCTCGGCGAAAGCACCCACGATCAGCGCCGGGGTGATGATCGCGAAGGTCATCTGGAAGGTGACGAAGACGCTTTCCGGGAAGGCGCCGACCAGGCTGTCCTTGGTCAGGTTGACCAGGAAGGCGTTGTCCAGGCTGCCGACGATGGAGTTGATGTTGAAGACGCCAGCCTCCATGCCTTCAGTACTGAAGGCCAGGCTGTAGCCGTAGGCGAACCAGAGAATGCTCATCAGGCCGGTGATGGCGAAGCATTGCATCATCACCGAAAGCACGTTCTTGGAACGCACCATACCGGCGTAGAACAGCGCCAGGCCGGGGATGGTCATGAACAGCACCAGAGCGGTGGAAGTCAGCATCCAGGCGGTGTCGCCGGCATTCAGGGCGGCGGTTTCTTCCTGGGCCATGGCCAGGCCGGAGAAACCTAGGGACAGCAGGGCGCCTAGCCCTGCGATTTTTCGCAGAGTCATGGTTGTTACTCCTGGGGCGGGGTGGGGTCGGAGGGGGCGTTAGATCGCGTCGGAACCGGTTTCGCCGGTACGGATGCGGATGGCCTGCTCCAGGTTGACGACGAAGATCTTGCCGTCGCCGATCTTGCCGGTATTGGCGGCCTTGCTGATGGCCTCGATGACGCGATCGAGCTGGTCATCGTCGATGGCCACTTCGATCTTCACCTTGGGTAGAAAGTCGACGACGTATTCGGCGCCACGGTACAGCTCGGTATGGCCCTTCTGCCGTCCGAAGCCCTTGACCTCGGTGACGGTGATGCCTTGAACACCGATGTCGGACAACGACTCGCGAACGTCGTCCAGTTTGAATGGCTTGATGATGGCAGTGACTAGTTTCATGAAACTTCTCCCGTTAGGTGGACTTGCCCCAGAAGTACTTAACCCCACGGCAAGTCTAAGCTCAGTGTCTGGCCTTTGGAACGCATCGCCGGCGCTGGCACAGTCGATTTCTTCTGCCCCTGAAGCACCGGGCTCAGGTTCTGCATCAGTGCACGTGACACTCGGGATATAGCGAAAACCTTGCCAGGTACTGTGAAGCCCCGGTTCATGGGCTCTTGAGCGTCATTCAGGGCGCCGGGCCCACAAGCGGTGCACCGCAATGAAGCACGCCCCGCCATGCCCATGCGCCTTTAGTGGGCATGGACGGACTGAGGCTCGGCGCAGCATGGCATCCCTGTAGGGCCGGCTTGAAGCTGGCCAGCGGAGCCTGATTCACAGCCGAGATTGCAGCCATCCCCGTCGGCCGGGGTAAACCCGGCCCCACAAGTCCTGCGCGGTGTCATCCTGCCGTTGTGGGGCCGGCTTGAAGCCGGCCAGCGGAGCCTGATCCACAGCCGAGGTTGCGGCCCCACCCCCGTCGGCCGGGGTAAACCCGGCCCACAAGTCCTGCGCGGCGCCATCCTGCCGTTGTGGGACCGGCTTGATGCCGGCCAGCGGAGCCTGATTCACAGCCGAGATTGCAGCCACCCCCGTCGGCCGGGGTAAACCCGGGCCCCACAAATCCTGCGCGGTGTCATCCTGCCGTTGTGGGGCCGGCTTGATGCCGGCCAGCGGAGCCTGATTCACAGCCGAGATTGCAGCCACGCACCCGTCGGCCGGGGTAAACCCGGCCCCACAAGTCCTGCGCGGTGTCATCCTGCCGTTGTGGGGCCGGCTTGATGCCGGCCAGCGGAGCCTGATTCACAGCCGAGATTGCGGCCCCACCCCCGTCGGCCGGGGTAAACCCGGCCCACAAGTCCTGCGCGGTGTCATCCTGGCCAGCGGTTCTGCGCTAAACTGCCCGCCGACTTTCCTAGGAGCCGCCCATGCTGCCGCCCAAAGCCCTGTTCGACGCCATCAGCAGCCAGGCCGCCCGCCTGATCAGCGGCGAAACCCCGCTGCCGCCCGCCGAGCTGGAATCCCGCCTCAAGGCCCTGCTGCAAAGCGCCTTCAGCAAGCTCGATCTGGTCAGCCGGGACGAGTTCGACAGCCAGATGGTGGTGCTGGCCCGCACCCGCGCCCGCCTGGAAGCCCTCGAAGCTCGGGTCACCGAGCTGGAAGCGCAACCAACCGAGCAGGCCTGAGTCCGCCCGCAGTGCGTTGAATCGGCTCCACACGGACGTGGAGTACGACATCAAGGAGTGATGTATGTCCCTGGCTCTGGTTCACAGCCGCGCCCTGATGGGTGTCGAGGCCCCCGCCGTCAGCGTCGAAACCCACCTGGCCAACGGTCTGCCCTCGCTGACCCTGGTCGGCCTGCCGGAAACCAGCGTGCGCGAGAGCAAGGACCGCGTGCGCAGCGCCCTGCTCTGCAGCGGCTTCGAATACCCGCAACGGCGCATCACCCTGTCGCTGGCCCCGGCCGACCTGCCCAAGGACGGCGGCCGCTTCGACCTGGCCATTGCCCTGGGCATCCTCGCCGCCAGCGGTCAGATACCCAATGAACCCCTCTGTCACTACGAATGCCTGGGCGAGCTGGCGCTGTCCGGCGAACTGCGTCCGGTGCGCGGCGTGCTGCCGGCGGCGCTGGCCGCCCGCGCGGCGGGGCGCAAGCTGATCGTCGCCGCACAGAATGCCGAGGAGGCCAGCCTGGCCTCGGGGCTTGAAGTCTATGCGGTCGAGCATCTGTTGCAGCTGGCCGCGCACCTCACCGGCCAGGAACCGCTGGCGCCCTATCAGGCCCGGGGACTGCTGCGTCAGACGCAACCCTACCCGGACCTGGCCGATGTACACGGCCAACTGGCCGCCAAGCGCGCCCTGCTGGTGGCGGCGTCCGGCGCCCATAACCTGCTGTTCAGCGGGCCGCCCGGCACCGGCAAGACGCTGCTGGCCAGCCGCTTGCCCGGACTGCTGCCGCCGCTGGAGGAAGCCGAAGCCCTGGAAGTCGCCGCCATCCATTCGGTGGCGGCGCACAGCCCGCTGAGCCACTGGCCGCAGCGTCCGTTCCGCAATCCGCACCACAGTGCTTCCGGGCCGGCACTGGTCGGTGGCGGCAGCCGGCCGCGTCCCGGCGAGATCACCCTCGCCCACCAGGGCGTGCTATTTCTCGACGAACTGCCGGAGTTCGACCGCAAGGTATTGGAGGTGCTGCGCGAGCCGCTGGAGAGCGGCGAGATCGTCATCGCCCGTGCCACCGAGAAGCTGCGCTTCCCGGCGCGCTTCCAACTGGTTGCCGCCATGAACCCCTGCCCGTGCGGCTATCTGGGCGATCCCGCCGGCCGCTGCCGCTGCACGCCGGAACAGGTACAGCGCTACCGCAACAAGCTCTCCGGGCCGCTGCTGGATCGCATCGATCTGCATGTCACGGTGGCCCGTGAAACCACCCAGCTCGCACCGTCGGAAACCACACCACAAAGCACGCCTCTGGCCGCCGAACAGGTCGCCCGCGCCCGGGCCCGCCAGCAGGCACGTCAGGGTTGCGCCAACGCCTTCCTCGATCTGCCGGGATTGCGCCGGCATTGCGCGCTAACGGATGACGATCGCCAATGGCTGGAAAAGGCCTGCGAACGCCTGGGCCTGTCGCTGCGCTCGGCCCACCGCCTGCTCAAGGTGGGCCGCACCCTTGCCGATCTGGAAGCGTGCGAACACATCGGCCGCCGGCATCTGGCCGAGGCGCTGCAGTATCGGCAGGGGCAGGGTTGAGCGAATGCGGGTCCCTGTGGGGCCGGCTTTATGCCGGCCGACGGAATCTGGAACACATTCAGGGCCGGCTAGCGCCGGCCTTGGCCGGGGTAAACCCGGCCCCACAGGATTAAGGTATTCACAGGAACGGCCAACAAAAAACCCCGGGCCTTAGGGCACCGGGGTTTTTTGTCACACCAGACAGTCGATCAGTTGAACGGCTGCGGGCGCGGGGTTTTGGCGGTGGAAGGCGGCAGGATCGGCATCGAGAAACTTGGCTGCTCGCCGGTCAGGGTCTTCAGGAAGGCGGTGATCTGCGTGATTTGCTTCTTTTCCAGCTTGCGACCCAGCTGCAGACGGGCCATCACGTCCACGGCTTCTTCCAGGTTCCAGTAGGCGCCGTCGTGGAAGTAGGGGTAGGTCAGCTCGACGTTACGCAGGGTCGGCACCTTGAACTTCATGCGGTCGGCGTCGTTGCCGGTCAGGCCGGCGACACCTTCGGCCGGGTTCTGGGTGGCGTAGGCCTCGACCAGACCCATCTTCTGGAAGGAGTTGCCGCCCACGGCCGAGCCGTTGTGGCAGGCGGTGCAACCGACTTCCTTGAACAGGGTGTAGCCGGCCAGTTCGTCCTTGTTCAGCGCCTTCTTGTCGCCCTTCAGCCACTTGTCGAAGCGCGCATTCGGGGTCACCAGGGTTTCTTCGAAGGCGGCGATGGCGTCGGTCACCTGATCGATGTCGACGCTTTTCTTGCCATAAACCTTCTTGAAGGATTCCTTGTACTGCGGAATGGAATCCAGCACATCCACGGCCAGGTTGTGGGTGAAGCCCATTTCCATCGGGTTGGCGATCGGGCCACCGGCCTGGGCCTTCAGGTCAGCCGCGCGGCCGTCCCAGAACTGCGCCAGGTTCAGGCTGGAGTTCAGCACGGTCGGCGAGTTGATCGGGCCCTGCTGCCAGTTGTGACCGATGGACGACGGCAGGTTGTCGCTGCCACCCATGGACAGGTTGTGGCAGGAGTTGCAGGAGATAAAGCCCGACTTGGACAGGCGCGGATCGAAGAACAGCTGCTTGCCCAGTTCCACCTTGGCCTGGTTGGTGATCTTGGCCGACTGGATCGGCTGAATCGGTTCGTTGCTCGGCGCGGCAAAGGCGCTGGCGCTCACACTCAGGCTCAAGGCCAGCAATACGGGTTTGAACATGGTCGCAGACTCCTACGGCTCATCAGGGTTAAACCAAAGATGCCGATAGCGGCACAGGGCTATATTGACATGCATCAAGGCGAAGGAGAAAAGGCAGGGTTAGCGCGCAGGCGACCCCCAGGGAGTTTGTAAGGCAGGCACCAGCCGGCCCCGCACACGAACACCCTGTGGGGCCGGCTTTACGCCGGCCAGCGGAGTGGAACACCGCGCCTTGGTGACGCTCACTCCGCCGTCTGCCGGGATAAACCCGGCCCCGCAGCAGGCTGTGTGGAAACTCCCGCTCAACTCCAAGGTTCGCGTTGCTACGTGAAATGTGCGGAACTTTTCCGGTTTGGCCTGCCTGGAATTCACGAACACCCTGTGG
>DATJDB010000283.1:0-8001 GCA_035497635.1 Pseudomonas sp.
TCGGTGCTTTCCAGCAAGGCCTGCAGGCGCTCCATTTCGGCATCGATGACCAGGCGCTCGTCGGCGTCCAGCAGGCGCTCGCCATCGGCTTGCAACGCCGCCTGCACGGCTTCGATGAGCCGCCGGGCGTCCACCTGGGCTTCGCGCAGCGAGCGGGCAGCCATGTCGTCACCGGCATGCTCGAAGGAATCCTTGAGCATCCGGGTGATTTCGCCATCGGTCAGTCCGTAGGACGGCTTGACCTGGATGCTGGCCTCGACGCCCGAGCCCAGCTCGCGAGCTGCGACGCTGAGCAGGCCGTCGGCATCCACCTGGAAGGTGACGCGGATCTTCGCCGCGCCGGCCACCATCGGCGGAATGCCGCGCAGCTCGAAGCGCGCCAGCGAACGGCCGTCACGCACCAGCTCGCGCTCGCCCTGCAGGACGTGAATCATCATGGCCGTCTGGCCATCCTTGTAGGTGGTGAAGTCCTGGGCGCGCGCCACCGGGATGGTGGTGTTGCGCGGGATCACCTTTTCCATCAGCCCGCCCATGGTTTCCAGACCGAGCGACAAGGGAATCACGTCGAGCAGCAGCAGTTCCTCGCCGCCGCGCTTGTTGCCCGCCAGCAGATCGGCCTGGATCGCGGCGCCGACGGCCACCACCTGATCCGGGTCGATGTCGGTCAGCGGCTGGCGGGAAAACAATTCGCCCACCGCTTCGCGCACACGCGGCACGCGTGTGGAACCACCGACCATGACCACGGCGGTGACCTCCTCGATTTCCAGCTCGGCGTCGCGCACCGCACGGCGGCACGCCTTCAGGCTGCGCGCCAGCAGGGGATCGATCAGCGCGTTGAAATGCTCGCGACTCAGCTCGCCAGACCAGCCTTCATAGTCAAGCGTGACGCTGTCCCGCGCGCTCAAGGCTTCCTTGGCGGCGCAGGCCACCCGCAGCAGGCGGCGTTGCGCGCCCGGGTCCAGATCGCTGGACAGGCCGGCCTGGACAATGATCCAGCCGGCAATGGCATGGTCGAAATCGTCGCCGCCCAGCGCGCTGTCGCCGCCGGTGGCCAGGACCTCGAAGACCCCGCGCGACAGGCGCAGGATGGAAATGTCGAAAGTGCCGCCGCCCAGGTCATAAATGGCGACCACGCCTTCGGCCTGCTGGTCGAGGCCGTAGGCCACGGCAGCCGCCGTAGGTTCGTTGAGCAGGCGCAGCACCGTGAGGCCGGCCAGACGCGCGGCGTCCTTGGTGGCCTGGCGCTGGGCATCGTCGAAATAGGCCGGCACGGTGATCACCGCGCCCACCAGTTCGCCGCCCAGCGTCTCCTCGCCGCGCTGGCGTAGCACGCGCAGGATGTCAGCCGAGACTTCCACGGGGCTCTTGGCGCCCTGGACGGTCTCGATAAACGGCATGTGCGATTCTCCCTCCGAAAACCGGTAGGGCAGCTGTTCGCCGAGTTGCTTGACGTCCTCGATACCGCGACCCATCAGGCGCTTGACCGACAGCACGGTGTTCAGCGGATCACTAGCGGCAGCAGCCCGAGCCGCATGACCCACTTCGATACGGTTGCCGTGATAACGGACCGCAGAGGGCAGCAGCAGACGGCCTTCGGCGTCCGGCAAGGGTTCGGCGCGACCGCTACGGACGCTGGCCACGAGGGAATTGGTGGTGCCCAGATCAATGCCCACCGCCAGCTTGCGCTGATGCGGTTGCGGGGCCTGTCCGGGTTCGGCGATCTGCAGTAAAACCATGCTTGCCTGCGTATCGGAGACCGCGCCGAGGCGCGGTGAAGTTAATCGTCGAGGCGCTCTTCCAGCTCGCGCACCTCATGGGAGAGCTTGTCGAGGAACTGCATGCGGCGCACCAGGCGCTCGGCCTGCTCGCGCTGCGCGCTGTCGCTCCAGCAGGCGGCAAATTCATCGTCAAGCTGCTGCTGCGCGTTTTTCAGGCGCTGCTTGAACACGGCGATTCCGCCCAGGTCCAGGCCCTCGCTCAGCTCTTCGAGCTCTTCGCGCCAGTGCATTTGTTGCAGGAGGAATTGCGGATCCTGCACGGTGGCTTCCAGCGGCAGTTCGTGACCGTCCAGCGAGAGCAGGTAGCGGGCACGACGCGAGGCGCTGCGCAGCACCTGATAGGCCTCGTTCAGCGCTGCGGAGCGCTCCAGTGCCTGACGCTGTTCGCGTTCACCGGCATCCGCGAAACGATCCGGATGTACGGTGCGCGCCAGCTCGCGGTAACGGGCAGCCAGTTCCTGCAGGTCAATGCGAAACGCCGGTTGCAGCTCGAACAGCGCGAAATGGCAGGGCGCTCCCATGCTCACCTCAGACGCTGAAACTTTCGCCGCAGCCGCATTCGCCGCGCACGTTGGGGTTGTTGAACTTGAAGCCCTCGTTGAGGCCTTCTTTGGTGAAATCCAGCTCGGTGCCGTCCAGATAGGCCAGGCTCTTCGGGTCGATGATGACGTTCACGCCATGGCTCTCGAACACCTGATCTTCGGGCTTCAGTTCGTCGACGAACTCCAGCACGTAGGCCAGGCCGGAGCAGCCGGTGGTACGCACACCCAGGCGGATGCCCACGCCCTTGCCTCGGCCGTCGATGGAGCGCTGCACGTGGCGTGCAGCTGCTTCAGTCATGCTGATTGCCATGACGCCCTCCTCAGAGCAGACCCTTCTTGTGCTTGTAATCGCGCACGGCCGCCTTGATGGCGTCCTCGGCGAGTACCGAGCAGTGGATCTTGACCGGCGGCAACGCCAGCTCTTCGGCGATCATGGTGTTCTTCAGCGCCGCAGCCTCGTCGAGGGTCTTGCCTTTCATCCACTCGGTAGCCAGCGAACTGGAGGCGATGGCCGAGCCACAGCCGTAGGTCTTGAACTTGGCGTCTTCGATAACGCCCGCGTCGTTGACCTTGATCTGCAGGCGCATCACGTCGCCACACGCCGGGGCGCCGACCATGCCGGTGCCGACGTCGGGGTCTTCGGCGTCGAACTTGCCGACGTTGCGCGGATTTTCGTAGTGGTCGATGACCTTGTCACTGTAAGCCATGGTGCAACTCCTCTTGAATCACGGTGCGGGCAGCGTCTTAGTGCGCCTGCCACTCGACCTTGGTCAGGTCGACGCCCTCTTTGTACATATCCCACAGCGGGGACAGCTCGCGCAGCTTTTCTACCGCCTCGCGCACTTTCTGCGCGGCGTAGTCGACTTCCTCCTCGGTGGTGAAGCGACCGAAGGTGAAGCGGATGGAGCTATGCGCCAGCTCGTCGTTGCGCCCCAGGGCGCGCAGCACGTAGGACGGTTCCAGGGAGGCGGAGGTACAGGCGGAACCGGAAGAGACCGCCAGGTCCTTGAGCGCCATGATCAGCGACTCGCCTTCCACATAGTTGAAGCTGAGGTTCAGGTTGTGCGGCACGCGCTGGGTCAGGCTGCCGTTCACATACAGCTCTTCCATGCCCTCGACCTGCTTGAGGAAGCGCTCGCGCAGGGCCAGCACATGCTGGGTGTCCTTGGCCATGTCTTCCTTGGCGATGCGGAAGGCTTCACCCATGCCGACAATCTGGTGAGTCGCCAGGGTACCGGAGCGCATGCCACGTTCGTGACCGCCGCCGTGGGTCTGGGCTTCCAGGCGCACACGCGGCTTGCGGCGTACGTACAGCGCGCCGATACCCTTGGGACCGTAGGTCTTGTGGGCGGAGAAGCTCATCAGGTCGACCTTCATGCTCTCCAGGTCGATGGCCACCTTGCCGGTGGACTGGGCTGCGTCGACATGGAACAGGATGCCGCGCGAGCGCGTCAGCTCGCCGATGGCGGCGATGTCGTTGACGGTGCCGATCTCGTTATTGACGTGCATGATCGACACCAGAATAGTGTCATCGCGCAGCGCCGCTTCGACCATGGCCGGGGTGACGATGCCGTCCTCGCCCGGCTCCAGGTAGGTCACTTCGAAACCTTCGCGCTCCAGCTGGCGGGTGGTGTCCAGCACCGCCTTGTGCTCGATCTTCGAAGTGATGATGTGCTTGCCCTTGCTGGCGTAGAAGTGCGCAACGCCCTTGATCGCCAGGTTGTCGGACTCGGTGGCACCGGAGGTCCAGACGATCTCGCGCGGGTCGGCGCTGACCAGGTCGGCGACTTGGCGGCGGGCGGTTTCCACCGCTTCTTCGGCTTTCCAGCCGAACACGTGGGAGCGCGACGCCGGATTGCCGAAATTGCCATCCAGAGTCAGGCATTCGCACATCTTCTGCGCTACGCGCGGGTCCACCGGGGTGGTGGCAGAATAATCGAGGTAAATCGGCAACTTCATTGACTCTCTCCTAACAGGCGGCAGCCCAGTTATTCCACGGCGGACGCTTGAATCTTGTCGAACTGCGGCTTCATGTCTGGAACGCGGCGCTGGTCCTGGCGCCGGGAAACTTCCTGCACCTCGCTGCGACCGACCAGGTCGGCCAGGCTGATGCCGCTCAGGAATTCATGGATGCGCTCGCTAAGATCGCACCACAGATGATGGGTTAGACAGGTATCACCCGAGTGACAGTCACCCTGGCCCTGGCAACGGGTGGCATCCACCGACTCGTTGACCGCATCGATCACTTCGGCGACCTGGATGTCACAGGAGCCGCGAGAAAGGTAATAACCACCGCCCGGACCGCGCACGCTGGTGACCAGCTCGTTGCGCCGCAGTTTGGCGAAGAGCTGTTCCAGGTAGGACAGGGAAATGCCCTGGCGCTCGGAAATATCGGCCAGGGATACCGGCCCCTGCTGCGCATGCAGGGCCAGGTCGAGCATGGCGGTCACGGCGTAACGGCCTTTGGTGGTGAGTCGCATCGCGGAGTACCACAGGTTCGCTGGTTTGGCGGGAGTATCCAATTTCCGAGTATTTGAGTCAACTATAAGACTGATCAAATTACTCGGATTAGCCAGCGGAAAGCGGCCGGCATGATAGCAGCCTGCCGTCTGCCACGCACTAACCCTGGGTGCCGTCGGGCTCCCGGGTCTCGCCGCGAATCTCGTCCTTTATCTCGACAAAATCCTCGTCACGCAGGGTCGGCAGCTCGCCGCAGGTATAACCGAGCGCCTTGAGCGCGAGGTTCATCTCCTCCAGGCGGCCATCCACGGCATGCAGATGATCAAGCACCTGACCGATAGCCTTGGTCACCGGGTCAGGCATGTTCTCGCCCACCGCATAGGCATCGAAACCGTACTTTTCGGCAATGGCCTTGCGCTTGGCCTGCTCCTCACCGGAGGTCTTGACCACCACCCGGCCCGGATTGCCGACCACGGTGACACCCGCCGGTACCGGCTTGGTGACCACCGCATTGGAGCCGACCTTGGCGCCGGCGCCGACGGTGAATGGCCCGAGAATCTTCGCGCCGGCGCCGACGATCACGCCGTCTTCCAGGGTTGGGTGGCGCTTGCCCTTGTTCCAACTGGTACCGCCCAGGGTCACGCCGTGGTAGAGGGTCACGTCGTCACCGATCTCGGCGGTCTCGCCGATCACCACGCCCATGCCGTGGTCGATGAAGAAGCGCCGGCCGATCTTCGCGCCGGGATGAATTTCGATGCCGGTCAGCCAGCGACTCAGGTGGGACACCAGGCGCGCCAGCAGGCGCCAGTCGGCCCGCCACAGGCGATGGGCCAGGCGGTGCATCCACGCGGCGTGCAGGCCGGGGTAGCACAGCAGCACCTCGGCCACGTTGCGAGCCGCCGGATCGCGATTGAAGACGCTTCGGATATCTTCACGCATGCGCTCAAACATCATGCTCTCTCCGCTTGTGAGGCTCGCCGCGCGCCACCTTCTGGGTTTCGGTGAGGATGCCACGCAAAATGTTCATTTCCAGCTTGCTGATACCACTGCGCCCGTACAGCCGACGCAGCCGCGCCATCAGGTGACGCGGCTTCTCGGGATCCAGGAAGCCGATCTCCACCAGGGTTTCTTCCAGGTGGCGAAAATAGCGGTCCAGTTCGTCCATGGTTACCGGCTGGGTATTGCGGATGGCGGTGACTTCCACCTTATCCATCTTGGTCGGCGCCCCCTGGGCTGCCAGCCAGGCCATGCGTACCTCGTAGGTGAGCACCTGCACGGCGGCCGCCAGATTCAGCGAACCGAACTCGGGATCGGACGGAATGTGCACATGGAAGTGGCAGCGCTGCAGTTCGTCGTTGGTCAGGCCCGCGTACTCGCGACCGAACACCAGCGCCACTTCGCCGCCCTGCGTTATTTGCTCCAGAGTCTTGTCCGCCCCCTCGCGGGGGTCGAGCAATGGCCAGGGAATGCGCCGATCGCGGGCACTGGTACCCATGACCAGACTGCAGCCGACCAGCGCCTCTTCCAGCGAGGCAACCACCAGAGCATTGTCCAGCACGTCCGTGGCGCCCGACGCCCGCGCTATCGCATTGGGGCTGGGGAACTCCTCGGGATCGACCAGCACAAGGCGCGTCAGCCCCATGTTCTTCATGGCACGGGCCGCCCCGCCGATGTTGCCGGGATGGCTGGTATTCACCAGCACCACGCGGATGTTCTGTAGCACGCGCTGTTCCACCTGAAAAACCGGAAGGGGCGGAATCTTAGCCGATGAGGGTTCCCGGCCGCCATGCCAGCGCAAGAGAGCCCTTGCACTCTGGATGGGAGCAGGCCTGTCCGCGTGCTGTTGCGTACAGCCGGAAGCAGCAACACTCGAAGACAAATTCCTTCCCGAATTTCAGCAAACCATCGCCAACGAGCACTCACGCCCTGGCGCGGCTTTCTGGTAGGATGCCCGGCTTTCTTTACCAGCCCAGGTATCCTCCCCATGCAGCCCATGCTGAACATCGCCTTGCGCGCTGCGCGCAGCGCCGGTGAACTAATCTTCCGCTCCATCGAACGCCTGGATGCCATCTCGGCCAACGAGAAGGAAGCCAAGGATTACGTCAGCGAAATCGATCTTGCCGCGGAACAGTGCATCATCAATCTGCTGCGCAAGTCCTACCCGAACCACGGCTTCAAGGGCGAGGAAAGCGGCGAGATCGCCGGCACCGGCGAAGGCGCCGATTACCAGTGGATCATCGACCCGCTGGATGGCACCACCAACTTCCTGCGTGGCGTGCCGCACTTCGCCGTGAGCATCGCCTGCAAGCACAAGGGCCGTTTGGAACACGCCGTGATCCTCGACCCGGTGCGCCAGGAAGAATTCACCGCCAGCCGTGGCCGTGGCGCCGCCCTGAATGGCCGTCGCATCCGCGTCAGCGGCCGCAAGAGCCTGGAAGGCGCAGTGCTGGGTACCGGTTTCCCGTTCCGCGACAGCCAGCTCGATCATCTGGAAAACTACCTGGGCATGTTCCGCAGCCTGGTGGGCGACACTGCCGGCATTCGCCGCGCTGGCGCCGCCAGCCTGGACCTGGCCTATGTGGCCGCCGGTCGATATGACGCCTTCTGGGAATTCGGTCTTTCCGAATGGGACATGGCGGCCGGTGTGCTGCTGATTCAGGAAGCCGGCGGCCTGGTGAGCGACTTCACCGGCGGGCACGAATTCCTCGAAAAGGGCCACATCGTCGCCGGCAACACCAAGTGCTTCAAGGCCGTGCTGACTGCTATCCAGCCGCACCTCTGGCCAAGTCTCAAGCGTCAGCTGTAACGCTTCCGCCAGACATGAAAAAAGCGCCCTAGGGCGCTTTTTTGTTTTGCTGTGTCTACGGAGCTTACTGCTCAGCCAACACCAACTGACCCTCACGCACCGGAATCTGCGCTCCCGGGTCGCGATCCATGCGCACGGTGCCACGCTGATCGCCCAGTTCGTAGCTGACCAGTTCTTCGTGGGTGTCGTGTACCGTCTCGCAACGGGTTTCGGTGGTGGTGTAGGTGTCGCCGGCCTGCATTCGCACAGCCACCCCCAGTCCACACGGAAATAAAAATCCGTGCCTTGGACTGGAGATAGACCGTGAGGGTTCAGGGCCTTTCGTCGACCGCTTCTTCGGTCGCTGCCGGAATCAGATCCTCGCTGGTCAGTTTCAGCCAGACGAGCACCGTGGCGCCGATATACACGGACGAGT
>DATJDB010000284.1:0-3603 GCA_035497635.1 Pseudomonas sp.
GCCATCAAAAGTTTTGTGATGCGTGCCGGGCGCACCACCCTCGGCCAGCAGCGCGGCCTGGAAAAAGGCTGGCCGCGCTTTGGCCTGCAGCGTGAAGCCGGCCTGCAGGACCTTGATGCGCTGTTCGGCCGCCAGGCGCCGCGCACCTTCGAGATCGGCTTCGGCATGGGCCAGGCCACCCTGGAGATGGCCGCCGCCGCCCCCGAGCAGGACTTCATCGGCGTCGAGGTGCACAAGCCCGGCGTCGGCGCGCTGCTCAACGGCCTGCTGCTGCAGAACCTGAGCAATGTGCGCGTTTATAGCTGCGATGCGCTGGAAGTGCTGCGCACCTGCATTCCCGACGCCAGCCTGGATCGCGTGCTGCTGTTCTTCCCCGATCCCTGGCACAAGGCCCGGCACAACAAGCGCCGCATCGTGCAGCCGGCCTTCGCCGAGCTGGTGCGCCAGAAGCTCAAGGTCGGCGGCGTGCTGCATATGGCGACTGATTGGCAACCCTATGCGGAACACATGCTCGAAATCTTGAGCGTGGCCCCGGGATATGCCAACCTCGCCTCTGACGCTGGCTATGTGCCACGCCCGGAAGAGCGCCCGGTGACCAAGTTCGAGCGGCGCGGCGAACGCCTCGGCCATGGCGTATGGGACCTGAAGTTCCAGCGCATCGGCTGATCGCCATCCGATAACAACAATAGCGCCGGGTCCACCGGCGCGAAGAGAGGACGGCCTTGCCAAGCCGTCCCACAGGACGGCACGCATGTGCCAGGGAGCGAACTGTGTTGAAACCTATTGCCATGCTGTTGCTGGCGAGCTGCGCGCTGCAAGTACAGGCCGCCGTGCCGCCCGGCCAGGCTGAACGCCTGGGTCGAGACCTGACCCCGCTGGGCGCCGAGCGCGCCGGCAACGCCGAAGGCACCATCCCCGCCTGGACCGGGGGCATCACCAAGCCGCCGGCTGGCTACAAGCCGGGCGCCCACCATATTGATCCCTATGCCGCTGACCAGCCGCTGCTGATCATCGACAAGAACAACCTGAACAACCACCGCGACAAGCTGCCGGAAGGCATGCAGCGCCTGCTGACCCTTTATCCCGACTACGGCGTGCGCGTTTACCCGAGCCGGCGCAGTGCGGCGGTTCCGGAACGGCTGTACGCCGCCACCCGTCAGAACGCCACCCGGGCGAAGCTGATCTCCGGCGGTAACGGCATCGAAGGCGCCGCGGCCGGCGTGCCCTTTCCCATCCCGCAGGATGGCCTGGAAGTCATCTGGAACCACATCACCCGCTACCGTGGCGAGCAGCTGCGCATGATCACCAACCAGGCGGCGGTGCTGGCCAACGGCAGCTACAACCTGCTCAAACTCGATCGGGAAATCTACTTCGTCTACAACCGCGAAGGCATGACCCCGAGCGATCTGGACAACATCCTCTACCACTACAAGTACAAGATCACCGCGCCGGCCAAGCTGGCCGGTTCGGCGCTGGTGGTACAGGACAGCCTCGACCAGGTGCTGGCCACCCGCAAGGCCTGGCGTTTCAACCGTGGCGAGCGCCGCGTGCGTCGCCTGCCGTCGCTGGCCTACGATTCCCTGCAGCCGGACACCAACGGCATGGCCACCGCCGACATGGTCGACGTCTACAACGGCGCACCGAACCGCTACGAGTGGAAGCTGCTGGGCAAGCGCGAGATGATCGTGCCGTACAACAGCTACAAGGTGCACCAGCAGGGCATTCCCTACGAGGAATTGCTGGGCGACAAGACGGTCAATTCATCCCTGCTGCGCTACGAGCTGCACCGCGTCTGGGTGGTCGAAGCCCCGCTGCGCATCGGCTTCAAGCACCCCTACGCCAAGCGCCGCTTCTACATCGACGAGGACAGCTGGCAGATCCTGTCCGTGGACCTGTACGACGAGGATGGCGAGCTGATCGGCCTGCAGGAAGCCCATCCGATCAACTACTACGAGGTGCCGGTGTTCGTCAGTACGCTGGAAACCGTGTACGACCTCAAGGGGGGTCGCTACTTCGTCGACGGGCTGGACAACAACGAGCCGCCCTACAACTTTGGCGTACGCCTGACGCCGCGCGACTTCTCGGCCCAGGCCCTGCGACTGGGCAACTGAAGCCTCCGCTCAACAAAACGGCGCACCTCGGTGCGCCGTTTGCGTTTCAGCGCCGATCCGCCGCCACACCCAGTAGCAGAAACGCCACCAGCACCACCGGTGCCAGCGTGTAGTTGTTGAAGTAGGCCAGCCCCTGGGCCAGCCAGGGGCTGGTAAACACCAGACCGAAGCCGTAGACCAGCGCGCAGAACACTACGAACAGCAGCGTGCGCAGCACGAAATTGAGACCGCCAATGGTGCGTTGCAGCCAGGCATTCAGGTGCGGGCCAAACAGCACCAGCAGCGTGGCCAGCAGGGCCAGGGCGATTTCGCTCAGATGGCCGCGACACCAGCGCGACAGGCTGATGATCAGGTCCAGAAACATGTCCATCGGTTACTGCTCCGTGAATGACGAAGGCGCCTTTATAACCGCTCTGGGGCGGGCGCAGGAAGCGAAGCGGCCGGCTGGGTATGGTCTGTGTAGGGCCCGACCTATCCAGTCAGGCATCCCGACCAGCCGGCCCCGGCTGCACAACCCTGGCTCCGTCGGCCGGCATAAAGCCGGCCCTACAGGGATGGAGTGCCGCGCCTGGTTGAGGAATCTGTGGGGCCGGGTTTATCCCGGCCAAAGGCCGGCGCCAGCCGGCCCCGGTTGCGCCGCCCTGCCCCATCGGCCGGCATGAAGCCAACCCTACACGGATGGAGCGCCACGCCTGGTTGAGGAATCTGTAGGGCCGGGTTTATCCCGGCCAAAGGCCGGCGCCAGCCGGCCCCGGTTGCACAGCGCTGCCCCGGCCGGCATGCAGCCGGCCCTACAGGGATGCGGTGCGCTAGCGAAGCGGCTGCTACGGCAGGAACAGTTGCAGCAGATCGTTGAGGAACAACTGGCCCTGCGGGGTGGCTACCAGACGCTGGGCATCGGCGCTGAGCAAACCTCGGCGTTCCGCCTCCCGGCGCGCCTCGTTCAGCTCGCCCAGATCCAGGCCGGTACGCTCGCCAAACAGCGCCGACGGCACGCCCCGGGTCAGGCGCAGGGCATTCATCAGGAACTCGAATGGCAGCTCGTCCGGCGTCAATACGCGGCTGCCGGCCTCGAAGGACTTCTCGGCGTCCAGATAATCCCTGGGCAGGCGGGTATTCCAGGTGCGCCGGATCACGCCGTCCACACCGCTCAGCTTGCCGTGGGCGCCGGCACCCAGGCCGAGGAAATCACCGAAGGTCCAGTAATTGAGGTTGTGCCGCGCCTGGCGGCCGGGCTGCGCGTAGGCGGAGGTTTCGTACTGGGCGTAGCCATGCTCGGCAAGCAGCGCCTGCCCGGCTTCCTGGATGTCCCAGAGGATGTCGTCCTCGGGCAGTCGCGGTGGCTGGTTCCAGAACACCGTGTTCGGCTCCAGAGTCAGCTGGTACCAGGACAAGTGCGTCGGCTGCTGGGCGATGGCGGTGCGCAAGTCCTGCAGGGCATCGTCCAAGCTTTGCTCCGGCAGGCCGTGCATGAGATCGAGATTGAAATTGT
>DATJDB010000285.1:0-2202 GCA_035497635.1 Pseudomonas sp.
GTCGGCGGGCGCGACGAGATCAGCCGCCTGGCCGATAACTTCAACGGGATGATCCAGCAGCTCGGCGAGAATCAGGCCGCGCTGCGCAACAGCGAGAAGCTGCTGCGCAATCTGGTGAGTGCCGCGCCGGTCGCCATGCTCATCATCGATGCCGAGGGCCATGTCCAAGAAGCCAACCCGGCCGCGGGTCGCCTGTTCGGCCGCTCGCTGCGCGCCCTGACCGAGTCGAACAGCCAGACACTGCTCGGCGGACCGAACTGGCATCAACTGCTGGAGAAGCCCCGCCAGCAGCAGGAACTCACCGTGCGCAGCGGCGAGCAGCTGCTGGCCCTGGAAGGCTCCTGCACGCCCTTCGAGCGCAACGATCAGGCCTTCTACCTGTTGCTGCTGCACGACATCGGTGACCGCAAGCGCGCCGAGCAGCGCCTGCGCCACCTGGCCAACTTCGATCAGCTGACCGAGGCTGCCAACCGCAACCACCTGCTCATCCGTCTTGACGAATTGCTGGCGCAGAACGGCCCGCTCAGCCTGCTGTTCCTCAACATCGACCACTTCAAGCGCATCAACGACAGTCTCGGCCATGACGTCGGCGATCAGTTGCTGCGCGCCGTGGCCGACCGCCTGCGGCCCTACGCGGGTTCCCACGACCTGCTCGCACGCCTGGGCGGCGACGAATTCCTGTTCCTGCTCGAAGGCCGCGACAGCGCCACCGCCGTGGAGCTGGGCGAGCGCCTGCTGGACGCGCTGCGCCAGCCGTTCCAGATCCGTCAGTACTCGCTGTGCATCACCGCCAGTCTTGGTGTTACCCAGCACAGCGGGCGCGGCGGCAGCGGCAACGAGCTGCTCAAGCAGGCCGACCTTGCGCTGCTTCGCGCCAAGACCGAGGGCCGCAACCGGCTGGCCTGCTTCGACAGCCAGCTGTCGGCCGATGCGGAGGAACGCCAGCGCCTGGAAGACGAACTGCGTCTGGCCATCGCCCGTGAGGAATTCGAGCTGTTCTACCAGCCACAGGTGGACAACGATAACCGCCCGCGTTCGGTGGAAGCCCTGCTGCGCTGGCGCTCGCCGAGCCGCGGGCTGGTCTCGCCGCTGCTGTTCATCCCGGTGCTGGAAGACACCGGCATGATCCGCGAGGTAACGCGCTGGGTGTTCCGCCAGGCCTGTCGCCAGGCCGTGCAGTGGTCCGCTCAGGGTGTGACGCTGCGTGTGGCGGTCAACCTTTCGCCGCTGGACTTCCGCCAGCCGGATCTGGCCGGCATTCTCACCGGCATCCTCGCCGAGGAACGCACCCCGGCTGAGCTGATCGAGCTGGAGCTGACCGAAAGCGTGTTTCTGGAGTCGGACGGCGTGGAGGAAACCCTGCGCCGCCTGAAGGAGGCCGGTCTGCCGCTGTACCTCGACGATTTCGGCACCGGTTACTCCTCGCTCACCTACCTGCAGAAGTTCCGCTTCGACGGCCTGAAGATCGACCGCCAGTTCGTCGCCGAGCTGCCCGAAAACCCGCGCTCGGTGGCGCTGGTGCGCGGCATCCTGACCATGGCTGCGCAACTGGGCCTGGAAGTGGTCGCCGAGGGCGTCGAGAACGAACGCCAGGCCGCCTTCCTGCGCCTCAACGGCTGTCACCGCCTGCAGGGCTTCCTGTTCGCGCGCCCGCAGCCGGCCGCGGATTGCGAATGGCAGGCACAACGGGCTTAATAGCTGCGCTGCATAACGGTGCAGTTCGTTAAACCCGCTTTGCCATAACAAAAACGAGTCCGCCATGAGCCTTCTGGATGCCTTGCTGATCCTCGTCGCCGGTTTTGCCGCCGGCGGCATGAACGCCCTCGCCGGGGGCGGCACCTTCTTCTCCTTCCCTGCCCTGCTTGCCGTCGGTCTGCCGCCGGTGACCGCCAACGCCACCAACGCCGTGGCCCTGTGGCCCGCCAGCCTGGCCAGCGCCTGGGCGGCGCGCCCGTCCCTCCGTGGCCTCGGCAGCTACCTGCTGCCGCTGCTGCTGGTCGGCCTGGTCGGCGGCGCGGCCGGCGGCATCCTGCTGCTGGTCAGCGGCGATGACCTGTTCAGCAATCTGATTCCCTGGCTGTTGCTAGTCGCCACCCTGCTGTTCGCCGCCAGTCCCTGGCTGAGCCGCTGGCTGGCCAAACGCCGTCGCACAACCGATGACAAGGTGCGCCACAGTGTCCCGGCGCTGCTGGGTCACGGTCT
>DATJDB010000286.1:0-14153 GCA_035497635.1 Pseudomonas sp.
CACCGGCTTCGGTTCGCTGGAAGTGGGCGCCACCCTGACGGTTGGCAACTACCTGGCCACTCTTCTGCTCGGTCGCTTCATGCAGCATCATCCGGAATGCCGCGCGGCGCTGCATGTGCACAACACCGTGCACATCGTGCAGATGGTTGCCCACTTTGAACTGGACCTCGGCCTGATCGAAGGCGACTGTCAGCACCCGGACCTGGAAGTCATCCCCTGGGTGGAAGACGAGCTGGTGGTGTTCTGCAACCCCGATCATCCCCTGGCGAAACGCGGGGTCGCCACTCTGGAAGACTTGCGCGGCGAGGCCTGGATTCTGCGGGAGAAGGGCTCCGGAACACGCACCAGCTTTGACCGGGCACTGCGCCAGCAGCACGGCAACCTGAACGTGCGCCTGGAGCTGGAGCACACCGAGGCGATCAAGCGTGCGGTGGAATCGGGACTGGGTATCGGCTGCATCTCGCGCCTGGCCCTGCGCGACGCCTTCCGGCGCGGCAGCCTGGTGGCGGTGGAAGTCCCGGAGCTGGACCTGCGTCGGCAGTTCTGCTTCGTCTGGCACCGGCAGAAGCACCAGAGCGCGGCGATGCGGGAATTCATCGAGCAGTGCCGGGCACTGACCGAAGGCGTGGCGCGCAGTGATTTGATCCAGCTGCCGCCGATCGCCTGAGGCGGGCCTGGCCGGGCTTATTGACCCGGCAGGGTTTCCATCTGTTGCAGCAGCAGCGCGGCCTGGGTGCGGGTGCGCACGCCGAGCTTGCGGAAGATGGCAGTGACGTGGGCCTTGACCGTGGCCTCGGAGACGCTGAGCTGGTAGGCGATCTGCTTGTTCAGCAGGCCTTCGCAGACCATGGTCAGCACGCGGAACTGCTGCGGCGTCAGGCTCGCCAGACCGGCACTGGCCTCGCGTTCCTCGGGGGACACGGCCACCGACTCGTCGCCAAGGTTTGGCCACCAGACGTCGCCGTCGAGTACCGCACGTACCGCTTCCTGGATGACTTCCAGCGAGCTGGATTTGGGGATGAAGCCGCTGGCGCCGAATTCGCGGGAGCGGGCCACCACGGCGGCCTCTTCCTGGGCGGAAATCATCACCACCGGCACCTGGGGATATTGTCCGCGCAGCAGCACCAGGCCGGAGAAGCCGTAGGCGCCGGGCATGTTCAAGTCGAGCAGCACCAGATCCCAGTCGGATTTGGCGGAGAGTTGCGTCTCCAGCTCGGCAATGCTGGCCGCCTCTACCAGCCGGGCCTCGTCGCCCAGGCCGAGGGACAGGGCCTGATGCAAAGCACTTCGGAACAGCGGGTGATCATCAGCAATGAGAATGTCGTAGGCAGCCACTGCAAATCCCTATTATTTATGCTGGTGTTCGGCGGGGGCGGGAAGCATGCCGCCCCTCGGGGGAGTGGTCAAGCGTCGCACTTTGGGGCAAAGTTTGCGCCTTTTTTTTCGAGATGTCCGCATGCAATCCAATGTCCTGCGCGCCGACCTGTTGATGCTGATCACGGCCATGATCTGGGGAACCGCCTTCGTCGCCCAGCGCGTGGGCATGGACGACATCGGCCCCTTCCTGTTTACCGGCCTGCGCTTCCTGCTCGGCGCACTGGTGCTGCTGCCACTGTTGCTCCTGCAGCGGCGCGCCGCCAGCCCGGCCCGGAGCGCCGGCTTCGCGCACCGCCCGTTGCTGCTGGGCGGTGTACTGATGGGCCTGGCGCTGACCGTGGGCATCAACCTGCAACAGGTCGGCCTGCTGTTCACCTCGGTGACCAACTCGGGCTTCATCACCGGGCTGTATGTCATCGTGGTCCCTCTGCTCGGCCTGTTCATTGGCCAGCGCGCCGGACTGGGCATCTGGCTGGGCGCGCTGCTGGCCGTGTTCGGCATGTTTCTGCTCAGCGTAGGCGATGACTTCCAGGTGGCATCCGGCGACTGGCTGCAGCTGGCTGGCGCCTTCGTGTGGGGCATCCACGTACTGCTGGTGGGTTTCTTTGCCAGCCGCTACGACCCGCTGCGCCTGTCCATTCTGCAGTTCCTGGTCTGTGCCGTGGTCAGCCTGTTGCTGGCCCTCGCACTGGAGCCCATCGTCTGGGCCTCCATCGTTGCCGCGGCGCCGGCGGTACTGTACGGCGGCTGCTTCGCGGTCGCCGTCGGCTACACCCTGCAGGTGGTGGCGCAGAAAGACGCCATCCCTTCCCACGCAGCCATCATCCTGTCGCTGGAGGCGGTGTTCGCCGCCATTGCCGGCTGGCTGTTCCTCGACGAAAGCCTGACCTTCAAAAGCTATCTGGGCGCCGCCATCATGCTGACCGGCATGCTGATCGCGCAGCTCTGGCCGCAGCGCAGGGCGCAGATCGCAGCCACCGCGCCGGCTGTCACTCAGGCCTGAACGGCAGCCCGCTCGCGCAGACGCTGATGCAACGCATCCTCGGGATCGACCGCCCGGTGATGCTTGGCCGCCAGGTAGTGCTCGGTGAACAGCTCGAAGTGATCGCCCAGCGCCTCGGCGGCCTTTTGATCGCCGGACAGCTCCAGACACAGCGCCGCCACCTCGGCGGTGCACAGGTGCTCGGCGCGGGTCGAGCGGCGCAACCGATAGCGCGACAGCTGTTCCGGCTGCAGACTGAGCACCGGCAGGCGATCCAGATACGGGCTCTTGCGGAACATCTTGCGCGCCTCGGTCCAGGTGGCATCCAGCAGGATGAACAGCGGCCGCTTGCCCGCCAGCGGCGCCAGCGTCTCCACCACCCGCGACGGTTCTGCATATTCGGCCGGAAATACCACATACGGCTGCCACTGCGGATCGGCCAGCAGCGCCTCCAGGCGCGCGTCCACCTCGACCCGCGACCAGCCGTAGGCGAAGGTGTCGGGCACCACATCGCCGATCAGCCAGCCGGTATTGGTGGGCTTGAGCGCCTCGATGTCATGCATCACCAGGCACATGCCGGCCCGGGTGTTGATTCGCGGCATCCAGGGGCACAGGCAATACGCGGGGGCGACCCGGCAGCGCGGGCAGCGCTCGGTGCGCGAGCCGCGGGCGACGAAGGGTTTCAGGCTGCGCGCCAGGCGTTCGGTGCGCAGTCGGGCTACGGCATGCATGGGCGATCGCTGTGTTCGAAAGGGCGCGCAGTCTAACAGAAGGCGCCGAACACCCACGGCCGGCCCGGGTCGAATGACCGGGTCCGGTCGAGGAGTGTGCAATGCCTGTCCTGCTGATGGTTCTGCTGCTGATCGCCTGGCCGCCGGTTCAGGCCGCCACACCGGAAGAACAGCGCCTGATCCGCGACCTGCAGCGCATCGCCCGCGAGAGCAACCAGGGCACCCCGCGCGCAATCGGCCCGGACATCACCGACCAGGGTTTCACCGTGGACGGACGCACGCTGATCAATCACCTCAGCGTGCGTCCGGCACACGCCGAAGAAATGCGCCGCAACCCGACAGCGGTGCGGCGCCAGCTGGCGGCCAGTGTGTGCGGCAACAGCAACTTTCGCCTGCTGCTGTCCCACGGCGCAGTGCTGCGCTATCAGTTCAGCGAGCAAGGCAGCAACTGGCCGGTGGCCAGTGAAAGTTTCCTGGCCGAGGACTGCGCCGATCGGTAGGAGGGGCCGACTGAAGCCGCTCCTAAGGACCGGAATTAGCGCAGCACTTGCGGATCGCCCTTGCCGGCCAGGGTTGCCGCTTCCTCGCCGGTCAGCAGCGCGGTGCGCGGCATGTTCAGCACCCGAGCACAGGAGGCGAGCACGTTGGCCCAGGTGCTGCGGTTGGCGAACAGCATGCCGGACTCGTCGAAGGTGCCGCCGCGGTTGCGATAGCCCAGTACGCCGCTGAGGCGAGTGTCCGGAAAGAGTGGCCAGAGCACGCCGCGCGCCACTTCCGGGCGCATATGGGTGAGCAGGATGCGCCGCGAGTAGCTTTCCGGGAACAGCCGTCCGAACAGCTCGGCATCCACCATGGCCTCCAGCTCCCAGGAATCCCTCGGCGCACGGAAGCGTCCCGGTTCCTGCAGATAGACCAGCCGGTAGGCGCAGTCCGCTTCCTTGAGGCGCTGGCAGGCGCGCAGCATCTCGCCCAACTGGTAGCTGCCGTTGGCAATCAGCAGCAGCGGATCGTTGCCGGGGATTTCCTCGACGACGATGGCGCCATCGCGGGCCAGTTGCTCGGCCTGTTCACGGCTGAAGTAGCTCGGCCGGTCGCGCTTGGGAATCACCATGCAGGCCAGCTGGCCGCGCGACTGATAAATCTGCGGCAGCAGCGCCAGCGCACTGTTGTGGTCGGCGGGGAACAGCACCCGGGACACGTCGCTCATCTCGCCCAGCAGCGCCTCGCAGAACGTGGTGTCCTGGTGCGATTGCTGGTTCTTGCCGTTCTCCCAGGTGTGCGAAGTGGCCACTACCGGGAAGCCCAGCCAGCCGGCCGGACGACCGATTTCCTTCTGCTGACGGGCATAGATGAGGCTCTGGCGCACCGCGCCGAGCATCTTCACGCAGAACGCCTCGTAGCTGGCGACCAGGTTCAGGCCGCCCTGGTTGGCCAGGCAGGCGGAGACCACGGCCTCCTCATTGAGAGCGGTGATGATCTTGCCATCCACCGCCTCCAGCTCGCCTTCCGGCTCGCTAACACGGTGCTTGAGCGCCTTGAGCACGCCGCCCAGGCGGTTGCTGGCCAGCTCGTCCGGGTTGCCGACGCGCGGGCGCAGCTGCGGGTTGGCGGCGGTCAGGTCGACGAAGAAGCGATCCAGCGCCGCCATCGGCGAACAGGTGTCGTCGCGGTAATGCAGTGCGGGGATGGTCGGCGTCGCGGGATGGCGCAGCGCGAGAACGTTGTCGCGCTCCAGCGGGCGCTTGCCACGCTGGGCGAACCGCTCACGGACCTGCGCCAGCTCCTCGAACGGCACATACAGCGGCGCCGTGTGGGTGTTGAACAGTGCACGGGCGTCCTCGTCGCGGGACGGGTTGCCCGGCAGCGGCAGGTTGTGCGCCGCGTTGCTGGCCGCGCCATAGAAACCGAAGCCCTTGGTAGTTTCGGCAACGGCGTAGGGAATCGGCAGCGGATAATTCAGGATGCCGTGGTTCTTTTCTTCCACACGACGCGCCAGACGCTGCTCCATCTCCCACAGGGTGCAGACGAAGGCAGCCGGATCACGACCGTCCAGGCGGATCGGGTCGAAGCCGCAGCGGCGCAGATGCTCGACGAAGCCTTCCAGCCCTTCGAGGGTGCCCAGTTCGGTGCGCTGCTCGATGCGCCGGCCGTTGGCGATCATCACTGGCAATGCGGTGCCGCAATCCTCGGCGCGCCACCAGCGGGGCACCCAGTCGCTGCCGCGCTGTTCCTCGGCGGCGCCGTCAGACAGGAAGGTCACCAGGGTTTCGCCCGGCAGCGGCATGTGCGCGTACTGCAGTTCGGCGAAGCCCAGGTAACCGCCCTCGGCGATGCCGCCGGCGGTGTGCGGGTTGACGTGGCTGCCCAGCGGCACGCCCGGCAGGCCCTCGGGGGTCTGCGCGTAGCTGTAGAAATCGGCGGCCAGGCGGCTCATGCCGGCCTCGTCGAAGCTGTAGCGCTCGGCCTGTTCGGGGTGCTGATTGCCCACCAGCAGGTTGATCGCCTCGATGGCCGCCACGCAATGGCCCTGGCCCATCATCCAGCCTCGGGTCTGGCCGGTCAGGGCATTCAGACCCAGGTAGCCGGCGTAGGCCGGCACCATGTTCAGCGCACCACCGGTATGGCCTTCGGGCTGCGCCTTGAAGTCTTCCTCGCTCAGCGGCGCGCCATCCAGGCGCACGCGGCGGGCGTAGGTCATGTGCACCACCAGCCACAGCCCGGCGGCGCTCAGCCGGTCCAGGCCCTGCAGCAGACGGTAGACGCTGGCCAGGTCCGACTGCAGGCCGGCCTGTACCAACTGGTGTGCCATCCGGAAGGCCGCGGCGCGGGTTTCGTCGCTGTGCGTGAAGGGACCATAACCCTCGCTCCAGCGGGCGAACTCCGGCTCGTTCCGGGCATGTTCGGCCAGCTCGGCGGGGCTCGGCAGAAGTTGATGCATGGCGACAGGCTCCGTCATTTCATTAAGTTCGGTTAGTGTAATGGGCACCCGCGCCGGGCGGGCTGACATGTATCAAGACCGCCCGGGCACGCTCCGCACAGACTGTAACCCTGTAGGCAAGGAATAGGTTCATCATGGCTTTACTCAGTTTTCTCGGCGCCATCCGGCAGGTCACCGGTTCCTGCTATCTGCTGGAAACCCACGAGGGCAAACGTGTGCTGCTCGATTGCGGCATGCACCAGGGCCGGCGCGAGGAAGAAAACAACAATCGGCGAGCCTTCCCCTTTCGCCCGAAGGACATCGATGCCGTGGTCATCTCCCACGCGCATATCGACCATAGCGGACTGCTGCCGCGCCTGACCAGGGAAGGCTATCGCGGCCCGATCTTTGCCACCGAAGCCACCTGCGCGCTGCTGGACCTGATGTTGCACGACGCCGCGCACCTGCAGGAAAAGGACGCCGAGTGGGAGAACAAGTGGCGCGCCCGACGCGGCAAGAAGCTGGTCAGCCCACTCTACACCAGCGAGGACGCCGACCAGGTGTTGCGCCAGTGCCGCCCGATGAGCTACCAGCAGGGCGAGGACGTGGTGCCCGGCGTGCACCTGACCTTCCACGACGCCGGCCACATCCTCGGCTCGGCGATCGTCCAGCTGGATGTCAACGACCTGGGCCGCACCCGCCGCCTGGTGTTCTCCGGCGACCTGGGCAACGACTGCACGCCGTTGATGCGCAACCCGGCGATTATCGAGCAGGCCGATGTGCTGCTAATGGAATCCACCTACGGCGACCGTGACCACCGCTGCAGCGACGACACCCTCGAAGAATTCCTCGCCATCCTGCAACAGGCCCACAAGGACGGCGGCAACGTACTGATTCCCGCCTTCGCCATCGGCCGCACCCAGGACCTGATCTACCACCTCGGTCGCTTCTACCACGAAGGCCGCCTGCCGCAGCAGGCCGTGTTCCTCGACAGCCCGATGGCGATCCGTGCCAACGCCATCTACAGTCGCTACCTCGAACAGCTCGACCCGGTGGAACTGGAGCGTCTGAAAGGCAAGAGCATCCACAAGGTCGGCGATCTGCTGCCGATCCTGCGCTCGACGCCGACACCCGAGGAATCCATGGCCGTCAACCGGGTGACCAGCGGGGCGATCATCATTGCCGGCAGCGGCATGTGCAACGGCGGGCGCATCCTGCACCATTTCAAGTACAACATCTGGCGCCCGGAATGCCATGTGGTGTTCACCGGCTTCCAGGCGCGCGGCACCCTGGGCCGCGCCATCGTCGACGGCGCCGACCGCGTGCGCCTGCTGCACCAGCAGATCATCGTCAAGGCCAAGGTACACACCCTGGGCGGTTTCTCCGCCCACGCCGGCCAGTCGCAACTGCTGAACTGGGCCGACCATTTCAACCCGCGGCCGGAACTGCACCTGGTGCACGGCGAGCTGGAAAAGACGCTTGCCCTGCAGGGTGCGCTGCGTCATCGCCTGGGCTGGGAGGCCAGTATCCCCGAGCCCGGTGACCGCATCGCCCTCTGAAGGGTCCAACCCGAATTCGCAACGGAGAGTTTCAATGGCTTTCGAATCGGACGATTACCTGTCCCGCCCGTTCCGCGCCAGCGGCATCGACCTGAGTGCCAAGGTGGACGAACTGACCCGCCTGATCGTGCCCGAGTCCAGCCCCAATCTGGAGCTGTACAAGGGCATGCTCACCACCGTGATGCGCATGGCCCAGGCCGACCGCAACCGCTGGGACGCCAAGATCATGAACCAGGCCCTGCGTGAGCTGGAGCGCTCGTTCAGCGTACTGGACACCTTCAAGCGTCGCCGCAAGGTGACGGTGTTCGGCTCGGCGCGCACGCCGGTCGACCACCCGATGTACGCCCTGGCGGTGAAGCTGGGCGAACTGCTGGCCAAGCGCGATCTGATGGTCATCACCGGCGCCGGTGGCGGCATCATGGCTGCCGCCCATAAAGGCGCCGGCCTGGAAAACAGCATCGGCCTGAACATCACCCTGCCCTTCGAGCAGCATGCCAACGCCACGGTGGAGGGCACCGACAACCTGTTGTCGTTCCACTTCTTCTTCACCCGCAAGCTGTTCTTCGTCAAGGAAGCCGACGCGCTGGTGCTCTGCCCCGGCGGCTTCGGCACCCTGGACGAGGCGCTGGAAGTGCTGACCCTGATCCAGACCGGCAAAAGTCCGCTGGTGCCGGTGATCCTGCTCGACGAGCCCGGCGGCACTTACTGGCATGACGCGCTGGGCTTCATGCAACGCCAGTTGCTGGAGCATCGCTATATCCTGCCCAGCGACATGCATTTGATGCGCCTGGCACACAGCGCCGAAGAGGCGGTGGAGGAAATCGCCCATTTCTATGGCAACTATCACTCCAGCCGCTGGCTCAAGGGCCAGTACATCCTGCGCATGAACCATGCCCTGAACGAGACAGCCTTGGGGCACCTGCACGAGGAGTTCACCGACCTGTGCCTGGACGGCGGTTTCGAACAGCAGATCGGCTGCCAATCCGGCGAGGACGATGCCGAGCTGAGCGGCCTGCCGCGTCTGGCATTCACCTTCAACGCCCGCGACCACGGCCGCCTGCGCGAGCTGCTGGATGTGGTCAACGACAAGGCGAACTGGGCCTGAGAGTTCGCCACGGCGGACATTGAAAACGATGTCCGCCGTACGCCTGAGGCGCGCCGTTCCGGCGCGCTGGCCGGCCTGAAGCCGGCCCTTCAAGTGATCCTGCCCCACGCTACACCGTTTTTCTGTGGGGCCGGGTTTATCCCGGCCGACGGAGGTGGGGCCGAAACCCGGCGGTGAACTTCAGCTCCGCTGGCCGGCGTGAAGCCGGCCCCACAAGGGAGCCTGCCCGCGCCGCTCGCTCCGCCTGATTAATCCCCCAACCGCCACCCCGAGGTGATCGGATAACGCCGATCACGCCCGAAGCCGCGCTGGGTGATGCGCGGGCCGACGGCGGCCTGGCGGCGCTTGTACTCGTTGAGGTCGACCAGGCGCAGCACGCGGCGCACCGTGTCGGCGTCGAAGCCCTCGGCGATGATGGCGTTGGCTGACAGGTCATACTCAATGTACAGCTTGAGAATCTCGTCGAGCACCGGATACGGCGGCAGCGAATCCTCATCCTTCTGCTCCGGCGACAGTTCGGCTGACGGCGGACGGTCGATGACCCGCTGCGGGATGATCTCGCCCTCGCCCAGGCTGTTGCGGTACTCGCACAGGCGGAACACCAGGGTCTTGGGCACATCCTTGAGCACATCGAAGCCGCCGGCCATGTCGCCGTACAGCGTGCAGTAACCGACCGCCACTTCGCTCTTGTTGCCGGTGGTCAGCACCAGGCTGCCCTTCTTGTTGGAGATGGCCATCAGCAGCGTGCCCCGGCTGCGTGCCTGCAGGTTCTCCTCGGTGGTGTCGCGGCCCAGCCCCTCGAACACCGGGGACAGGGTGTCGATGAACGCTTCGACCATCGCCGCGATCGGCAACACCCGATAGGTGACGCCCTGGGTCCGAGCCTGCTGTTCGGCGTCTTCGAGGCTCATTTGCGCGGTGTAGTGATAGGGCATCATCACCGCCTCGACCCGCTCGGCGCCCAGCGCATCCACCGCCACGGCGAGGGTCAACGCCGAGTCGATACCGCCGGACAGCCCCAGCACCACACCCTTGAAACCATTTTTGGCCACATAGTCACGCACGCCGACCACCAGCGCCTGGTAGACGCTGGCCTCCAGTTCCGGCAGCGGCGCCGGATAGCCGTCATGGCTGCGCACGCAGATGCCGTCGCACAGCAGATCCACCGGGAACAGGCATTCCTCGTACATCTGCGCACGGTGGCAGACACGCCCGTCGCCATCCACCACGCAACTGCCGCCGTCGAACACCAGCTCGTCCTGGCCGCCCACCTGGTTCACATAGACCACCGGCATGCCGCCCTCGCGGGCACGCTGGGCAAGGATTTCCTCGCGCTCGCGCTGCTTGTCGAGGTGGAACGGCGAGGCGTTCAAGCTGAGCATCAACAGCGCACCGGCTTCCCGCGCCTGGGCCATCGGGCCCGGGAACCAGATGTCCTCGCAGATGCTGATGGCCACCGGAATGCCCTTGATGTCCACCACGCAGGCCTCGTGGCCCGGTTCGAAATAGCGCTTCTCGTCGAAGACCCGGTAGTTGGGCAGGTTCTGTTTGTAATAGGTAACCAGCAGCTCGCCATCGGCAATCACTGCCGCCGCGTTGTAGCGCTTGTCGTCTTCCAGCCAGGGGTAGCCGACCACCAGGTAGATGCCGCTGACCTCGTCGCGCAGGCGACGCAGGCCTTCCTCGATACGCAGCTGCATGCTGGAACGCAGCAGCAGATCCTCCGGCGGATAGCCGCACAGCGCCAGTTCGGGAAACAGGATGATGTCCGCCTGACGCTGGTCGCGGGCGCTGATCGCCGCCTCGATGATGCGTTCGACATTGCCGTGGATATCACCCACGCGCAGATTCAGCTGGGCCATCACGACCCGCAGGGTTTGGCTCATGGCCGTCTCCATCCAAAGATCCCGGCACCGACCGGCGCCGCGGTCGGCATTGTCCCGCAACGCCGCCCCTGGAAACAACGCACAACGTGGCCATTGGCCGCTGTGCCTGCACCTTCAGCTTGGATACACTTCGAGCCTTCCACGTTCATCGAGAAAGTTCATGGGTCTGCTTCGCCTGCTGTTTTTCGTTGCCCTGATCATTACCGCCTTCTGGCTGTGGCGCCGCTACATCCGCCCCGCCCTGCGCGGACCGAAACAGACGCCGCCGCCCTCCGATTCCCGTCCCATGGTGCGCTGCGCCCATTGCCAGACGCATGTCCCGCTATCGCAGGCGCTGAAGGATGGTGACCGCTGGTTCTGTAGCCAGGCCCACCTGGAACAGGACCACCGCAAGCCGTGATTGCGCTTGGCGTCACGCTTGGCCTGGATCCGGGCCAACGGGCGCTGCGCCTGTATCACTTCTATCGCCTGGCCGTCGGCCTGCTGCTGGTATTGCTGATTTCCAGCAACCTCGACGACCGCCTGCTGGAACTGGCCCACGTCCGGCTGTTTCGCTTCGGCAGCTGGACCTACCTGATCCTCAACATCGTCACCACACTGCTGGTGCAGCGCGCCCAGGGTCCGCAGTTCTTCGCCATCGCCCTGCTCGACGTGCTGCTGCTCGGCGCGCTGTTTTACGCCGCCGGCGGCATGCCCAGCGGTCTGGCCAGCCTGATGATCATCGCCGTGGCCATCGCCAACCTGCTGCTGAACGGCCGCAGCGGCCTGCTGATCGCCGCCGTGGCCGCGCTGTCCGTGGTGCTACTGACCTTCCACCTCAGCCTCAGCCAGTCGACGGCCAGCAACCAGTTCATCCAGGCCGGCGCGCTCGGCGCGCTGTGTTTCACCGTGGCGCTCACCGTGCAGAGCCTGGCCCGGCGCCTGCGGGTCAGCGAACGGCTGGCCCGCCAGCGCGCCGACGATGTGGCCAACCTGGAAGCCCTCAACAGCCTGATCCTGCAGCGCATGCGCACCGGCATCCTGGTGCTCGATCCGCAGCACCGCGTGCTGCTGACCAATCCCGGCGCCCGGCAGATGCTCGGCCAGCCAAGCGCCGACCAGCCGCTGGTTGGCGAGCCGCTGGACAGCGTCTGTCCCCAGTTGTTCGAACGCCTGCGCCAGTGGAGCTACAACCCCTCCCTGCGCCCGCCGAGCCTGTGCCTGGGCGAAGATGCCCGCACCCTGCAGCCGAGCTTCGCCAGCCTGCAGCATGGCCAGACCCTCAACACCCTGGTGTTCATCGAGGACATTTCCGAGATCGCCCAGCACGCCCAGGAAATGAAACTGGTCTCCCTGGGCCGCCTGACCGCCGGCATCGCCCATGAAATCCGCAATCCGCTGGGCGCCATCAGCCACGCCGCGCAGCTGCTGCTCGAATCCGAAGAGCTGCCCGCGTCCGACCGGCGCCTGGCGCAGATCGTCCAGGACCAGTCGCAGCGCATGAATCATGTGATCGAGAACGTGCTGCAGCTGTCGCGACGCCGCCAGGCCGCGCCGCAGCTGCTGGACCTCAAGTACTGGCTGCACCGTTTCGCCAGCGAGTTCCGCCAGAGCGCCGCGTCTGGCCTGCAGCTGCACCTGCAGACCGCCAGCGGCAGCATCCAGACCCGCTTCGACCCGCACCAGCTGACGCAGATCCTCAGCAATCTGCTGCAGAATGGCCTGCGCTACAGCGCCCGGCACAACGCAAGCGGCCAGGTGTGGATGCGCCTGCACCGCGACCCGGACAGCGATCTGCCGGTGCTGGACGTGCTGGACGACGGCCCCGGTGTCGACAGCGACCAGCAGCAGCACATCTTCGAGCCCTTCTACACCACCGACAGCAAGGGCACCGGCCTCGGCCTGTACCTCTCGCGCGAGCTGTGCGCGAGCAACCAGGCCCGCCTCGCCTACTACCCGCGCCCCGAGGGCGGCAGTTGTTTTCGCATCACCTTCGCCCACCCCCGTAAGACGAGCTGGATACCCAGCCCTGACAACAAGAGCCAGACATGAGCCGACAGAAAGCCTTGATCGTCGACGACGAACCCGATATCCGCGAACTGCTCGAAATCACCCTCGGGCGCATGAAGCTCGACACCTGCTGCGCGCGCAACCTCAAGGAGGCCCGCGACTGCCTGGCCCGCGAGCGTTTCGACCTGTGCCTGACCGACATGCGCCTGCCGGACGGCACCGGCATGGAACTGGTGCAGTACATGCAGCAGCGCCATCCGCAGGTGCCGGTGGCGATGATCACCGCCTACGGCAGCCTGGACACCGCGATCAACGCCCTTAAGGCCGGCGCCTTCGACTACCTGACCAAACCGGTGGATCTGCCGCGCCTGCGCGAACTGGTGAACACCGCGCTGCGCCTGCAGCAGGCTTCCGCGAACGAAAAGTCGGTGGACAGCCGCCTGCTCGGCGACTCGCCGCCGATGAAGGCCCTGCGCAAGCAGATCGAGAAACTGGCGCGCAGCCAGGCCCCGGTGTACATCAGCGGCGAATCGGGCAGCGGCAAGGAGCTGGTGGCCCGCCAGATCCACAACCTGGGCCCGCGCGCCGATCACCCGTTCGTGCCGGTCAACTGCGGGGCGATTCCCAGCGAACTGATGGAGAGCGAGTTCTTCGGCCATCGCAAGGGCAGCTTCACCGGCGCCATTGAGGACAAGCAGGGGCTGTTCCAGGCGGCCAACGGCGGCACGCTGTTCCTTGACGAGGTGGCCGATCTGCCGCTGCCCATGCAGGTCAAGCTGCTGCGCGCCATCCAGGAAAAGGCCGTGCGCCCAGTCGGTGGCCAGCAGGAAGTGGCGGTGGATGTGCGCATTCTCAGCGCCACGCACAAGGACCTGGCCGCCGAAGTCGCCGCCGGTCATTTCCGCCAGGATCTCTACTACCGCCTCAACGTCATCGAACAGCGCGTCCCGCCGCTGCGCGAGCGCCGCGAGGACATCGGCCTGCTCGCCGAAAGCATGCTGCAACGCCTGGCCGAAGGCACCGGCCAGCCCCCGGCTCGCCTGCAACCCGAAGCCCTGGAAAAGCTGCGCGGCTATCGTTTCCCCGGCAACGTGCGCGAACTGGAGAACATCCTCGAGCGCGCCTACACCCTGTGCGAAGCCGACACCATCCGCGCCAGCGATCTGCGCTTTGCAGATACGCCAGCCGCCATGGACCCCGTTTCCGGACTGGGCCAGGTCAGCGATCTGGAGAGTTACCTGGAAACCATCGAGCGCACGCTGATCCTCCAGGCCCTGGAGGAAACCCGCTGGAACCGCACCGCCGCCGCCCAGCGCCTGGGCCTGACCTTCCGCTCGATGCGCTACCGACTGAAGAAGCTCGGCCTGGATTGAGGCCCGCGCCCTCGGCCGGCGTAAAGCCGGCCCTACAGATGCCCCCACCCAGCGTGCAAACGACGCCGATTCCCTGTGGGGCCGGGTTTATCCCGGCCGACGCGGGTAGGAACGATACCGCAACAGAGATCCAGCGCCCTCGGCCGGCGTAAAGCCGGCCCTACAGAGGCCCCCACCCAGCGTGCAAGCAACGCCGATTCCCTGTGGGACCGGGTTTATCCCGGCCGACGCGGG
>DATJDB010000287.1:0-13246 GCA_035497635.1 Pseudomonas sp.
TGCTGGCCAAGAAACGCGCCAGCGACCGCAAGAACTGGCTGGAAGCCAAGGGCAACCTGGCCGAGGTCGTGGCTTGATTCGCAGCTGGCTGCTCGCCGGCCTGCTTCTGCTGGCCACCGGCGCCTCCGCCGGCGGACTCGAGCAGCTGCGACTGCAAGCCGAGCATCCCGTCGATGGCGTGCCCCACGGCAACCTGTCGGGGCTGGCCTGGTGCGGCGACGGCTTCTGGACGGTCTCCGACCGCGACGACGATCGCCTGTATCGCCTGGTGCCCGGCGCGCAGCGCTGGTCCGTCGAGGAAGAACACTTCAGTGCGCCGCCACCGCCGCCCTCCGGCCTGCCCTGGGGGCTGCGCCAGGGCCAGCTGCTGATCGGCGTGGTGCGCGGCGGCATGCTGGATTTCGAGGGCATCAGCTGTGACGGCAGCGGCAACCGCTACCTGCTCAGCGAAAGTCGCCTGGGCGTGCTGCGGATTCCCCCGGTCGGCCCGCCCCGCTGGCTGAAGCTGCCGCCGGCAATGATCGTCCAGGCACGCGGCGCCGGCCTGCTGCAACGCCACAACGCCTTTCTCGAAGGCATCGCCGTGGACCCGGCCAGCCAGCGCCTGTGGCTGGCCGCCGAGCGCGAGCGCCGTGGCCTGCTGGTTCTGCATCGCCAGCAAGCCGACTGGCAGTGCAACGGCGGCTGCCTGCTGCTCAGCGAAGGCGGCTTCGAACCGCCACCGCCACAGAGCGGCCTGACACGCCCGCAGCCGCTGGATTTCAGCGACCTGGCCTTTCATCAGGAACGGCTCTATAGCCTGGAACGCATGGCCCACCGGATCTGCAGACGCTCGCTTTCCACCGGACAGGCCGAACGCTGCTGGTCATTTGCCGACGCCACCCTCGGTGAGGAGCGCCGCTACGGCGCTCCTCATGGCGTGGCGGAAGGCCTGTGGCTGGATGCCAAGGGCGCCTGGGTACTGATCGACAACGGCGAGCTGGCGCGTGGTGACGGTGAACGCCGACCGATGCTTTGGCACTTCGCCGCACCAGAAGGCGGCTGGGAGGCGACGCCATGAGCAGCGCACCGCCCGGCAAGCGCCTGGGCCGCATCATGCTGCTGCTCGCCTGGGGCGCCGGCATGCTGCTGGCCACGCGCTTCTTCGCCGACTGGGAGGAATCGCGCCACAACCCCAACCCGACGCCAGCCTCGCAGCACAGCGCCAATCACATCGAGGTGCGCCTGCAAGGCGATGGCCATGGGCATTTTCGCGCCAGCGGGCAGATCAACGACCAGCCGGTGCTGTTCCTGCTCGACACCGGCGCTACCGATGTCGCCGTGCCCGAATCGCTGGTCGAACAGCTCGGCCTGGAGCGCGGCGCGCCCATCGAACTGCTCACCGCCAACGGCCGCGCCACCGGCTACCGCACCCGCCTGCAGCGCCTGCAACTGGGCGACATCGTGCTCACCGACGTGCGCGCGCTGATCGCGCCGGGCATGGGCAACGACCAGGTGCTGCTGGGCATGAGCGCCCTGCGTCAACTCGAATTCACCCAGCGCGACGGCACCCTGCTGCTGCGCCAGTATTTTTCCGATTAGGGCCCGACCATGAGCGAAACCCTCGATCTCAGCCTGGATGGCGTGGAGCGCCGCTCCCTCGCCGAGTTCACCGAACAGGCCTATCTGAACTATTCCATGTACGTGATCATGGATCGGGCCTTGCCGCACATTGGCGACGGCCTCAAGCCGGTGCAGCGCCGCATCGTCTATGCCATGAGCGAACTGGGCCTGAACGCCGACTCCAAGCACAAGAAGTCGGCGCGTACCGTCGGCGATGTGCTCGGCAAGTACCACCCGCACGGCGACTCGGCCTGCTACGAGGCCATGGTGCTGATGGCCCAGCCGTTCAGCTACCGCTACACGCTGGTGGACGGCCAGGGCAACTGGGGCGCGCCGGACGATCCCAAGTCCTTCGCCGCCATGCGCTACACCGAGGCGCGCCTGTCGCGCTACTCCGAGGTGCTGCTCAGCGAGCTGGGCCAGGGCACCAGCGACTGGGTACCGAATTTCGACGGCACTATGGATGAACCGGCCGTGCTGCCGGCGCGTCTGCCCAACCTGCTGCTCAACGGCACCACCGGCATCGCCGTGGGCATGGCCACCGACGTGCCGCCACACAATCTGCGCGAAGTGGCCACCGCTTGCGTGCGTCTGCTCGACGAGCCGAACGCCACGGTCGCGCAACTGTGCGAACACGTGCCCGGCCCGGACTACCCCACCGAGGCGGAAGTCATCACCCCGCGCGCCGATCTGCTGAAGATCTACGAGACCGGGCGCGGCTCGGTGCGCATGCGTGCCGTATACCGCGTGGAAGACGGCGACGTGGTGGTTACCGCCCTGCCGCATCAGGTCTCCGGCGCCAAGGTGCTGGAGCAGATCGCCGCACAGATACAGGCCAAGAAGCTGCCGATGGTCGCCGACCTGCGCGACGAGTCCGACCATGAGAACCCCTGCCGAATCGTCATCATCCCGCGCTCCAACCGCGTGGATGTCGAAGACCTGATGCGTCACCTGTTCGCCACCACGGACCTGGAATCCAGTTACCGGGTGAACATGAACGTCATCGGTCTGGACGGCCGTCCGCAGGTCAAGGATCTGCGCACTCTGCTCAGCGAGTGGCTGACCTACCGCATCGGCACCGTGCGCCGCCGCCTGCAATTCCGCCTGGACAAGGTCGAGCGACGCCTGCACCTGCTGGAAGGCCTGCTGGTCGCCTTCCTCAACCTGGACGAAGTGATCGCCATCATCCGCAGCGAGGATCAGCCCAAGGCGGTGCTGATGGAGCGCTTTGGCCTCAGTGATCTGCAGACCGACTACATCCTCGACACCAAGCTGCGCCAACTGGCGCGCCTGGAAGAAATGAAGATCCGTGGCGAGCAGGACGAGCTGGCCAAGGAACGCGACAAGCTGCTGGCCTTGCTGGGCAGCGAAACCAAGCTGAAGAAGCTGGTGCGCAAGGAACTGCTGGCAGACGCGGAAACCTACGGCGATGCGCGCCGCTCGCCGATCATCGCACGCGCCGAGGCTCGCGCCCTGTCGGAAACCGATTTGCTGCCGTCCGAGCCGGTCACCGTGGTGCTCTCCGGAATGGGCTGGGTGCGCTGCGCCAAGGGCCACGACGTCGACGCCGCCGGCCTGTCCTACAAGGCCGGCGACCAGTTCAAGTCCGCCGCGCCGGGCCGTTCCAACCAGTACGCGGTGTTCATCGACAGTACCGGGCGCAGCTATTCGCTGGCCGCGCACTCGCTGCCTTCCGCTCGCGGCCAGGGCGAGCCGCTGACCGGTCGCCTGACCCCACCGCCCGGCGCCAGCTTCGAATGCGTGATGCTGCCGGAAGACGAGGCGCTGTACGTCATGGCTTCCGACGCCGGCTACGGCTTCGTGGCCAAGGGCGAGGACTTGCAGGCCAAGAACAAGGCCGGCAAGGCGCTGCTCTCGCTGCCCAAGGGCGCCAAGGTGCTGGCGCCGCTGCCGCTGAGCAACCGCGAACAGGACTGGCTGGCGGCGGCCACCACCGACGGCCGTCTGCTGTTGTTCCGCATCAGCGAGCTGCCGCAGCTGCCCAAGGGCAAGGGCAACAAGCTGATCAGCATTCCTTCGGACCGTGTCGCCTCCCGCGAGGAATATGTCACCGCGCTGGCTGTACTGCCCGACGGCGCCAACCTGGTGCTGCAAGCCGGCAAGCGCACGCTGACGCTCAAGGGCGAGGATCTGGCGCACTATCAGGGCGAACGTGGCCGGCGCGGCAACAAACTCCCGCGCGGGTTCCAGCGAGTCGACGAGCTGCAGGTGGAAATCTGAGGTTAGTGCTGGGAGAATGCCGGCACCAAGCGGCAGTCTCCCGCACACGCCCCACGCGTGATGCGCCGAGCTGACCGCACATTAGAATTACGGGCCGCTGAATTCAGCCGGCCCAGCTGCTGCCAAATCGGCCGCCCTTGACGGCCATCCGGGTGAACAATGAAGTACATGCGCTTTATGGCGCTGTCGCTGCTGATGGGGCTGTTGGCGGTGGGTGGCTGTATCAGCCGACCGCCAGCCGTGCTCTACCAACTGGACAGTGGCAGTCCGATTCTCAAGGATAAATCCTCCGGCCCGATGGTCCTGCTGGAACCGGTGGACCTTGCCGACTACCTCAACCAGGGCGATGCCGTGCTGCAACGCCAGCGCGACGGCACGCTGCTTTCCGATCCCGACGCACGCTGGGCCGGCAACCTGGGCGACAACATCGACAACGTGATGCTGCAACGCCTGGCCGGACGCCTGAGTGGCCAGCGCGTCGCGCTGGAACCGATCGCCGACTTCGAGCCGGACATCGAAGTCCGCCTGAGCATTTCCCGGCTGGATTCCGGCCCGCACAAGCCGGCGGTGCTGGAAGGTCACTGGCGCCTGCTGGATCGCAACGGCAAGCTGCGCAACAGCCGCCCGGTGCGCTTGGAGGAACCGCACCAGGGCAACACCGCCGACCAGATCCGCGCCCAGAGCCAGCTGCTGCAACAACTGGCCGAGCAGCTGGCCGGCGCCATCGAGCCGCTGTCCCGGCAGATCGTCGCCGCCCGCAAGCCGCGCCCGGTCGAACAGCCAAAGGCACCGCAGATACCCACCGTTGAGCCGGTTCGTAGCGACGTGGAAATCTATCGGTTCTGAACGCCTGGTTCCTCTTTCTGTGGGGCCGGGTTTACCCCAGCCAAAGCCACCGCAGGGCGGCGCCTTTCCGGCCGCCACGCTCACCCTCCCGGCGGCTAAAAAAGCGTTGTCCGCCCTACAGGGCTCGGCCACGTCGGCCGGTATAAAACCGGCCCCACAAAACAACCTGTCCCTCCGCCAGCCCCAGCGCTTTACTTCAGCTCGGCGGAGCTCTTGCCGAGCAGCCGTCGCGCAATGATCAACTGCTGGATCTGCTGGGTGCCCTCGAAGATGTCGAGAATCTTCGCGTCACGTGCCCACTTTTCCAGCAACTCGTCCTCGCTGTAGCCCGGCGCGCCCACCAGCGCAACGCAGCCCAGGGTCACCTCACCGACCATCCGGCCCGCCTTGGCCTTGGCGATCGAGGCATCCTTCGAGTTCGGCATGCGGTTGTCGGCCATCCAGGCTGCCTTGAGGGTGAGCAGCCGCGCCGCCTCCCACTCCGCTTCGTAGCGATGCCAGCAGGCCTCGGCGTGCTGCATCGCCAGCAGGGGGCGCTGGCGGTCGAAGCGACATCCTGCCTTTTCCAGCAGCGCACGACTGCGATCCAGGGATGCCCGCGCCAGTCCCACCGCCATGGCGGCCACCATTGGCCGAGTGTTGTCGAAGGTCTCCATCACCCCGGCAAAGCCCTTCTGCGCATCGATCTCGGGGCTGCCGAGCAGGTTGGCGGCGGGCACCCGGCAATCCTGGAAGCTGATCGAGGCGGTGTCCGAGGCCTTGATGCCGAGCTTCTTCTCCAGCCGCGTGACGGCCATGCCCGGCGTGCCCTTTTCCACCACGAAGGACTTGATCGCCGCGCGCCCCAGACTGCGGTCCAGGGTTGCCCAGACCACCACGGCATCGGCCCGCGCGCCGGCAGTAACGAAGATCTTCTCGCCATTGAGCACGTAGTGATCACCGTCACGCACGGCATTGGTGCGGATCGCTGCCGAATCCGAGCCGCAGCTGGGCTCGGTGATGGCCATGGCGGCCCAGACGTTGGCGAAGCGCTGACGTTGCTCCTCGTTGGCCACTGCGGCGATGGCGGCATTGCCCAACCCCTGGCGCGGCATGGACAGCAGCAGGCCGACATCGCCCCAGCACATTTCCATCACCGCCAGGCAGGCGGACAGGTTTCCGCCATTGCGCACCCCGTCGGTATCGCCCTCGCTACGCTTGCCCGCTGCGCCAGCCCCCAGCACATCGGGCGAGGCGGCATTCATGCCATCGAGCAGTGCGGCAAGCATGTCCAGCTCCTTGGGATAGGCATGCTCGGCGCGGTCGTACTGGCGGGACAGCGGACGCAGGTAGTTCGCCGCCACCTGATGAGCCTGACTGACCAGCGCACGGAATTTTCGCGGAGTTTCCAGATACATGACCGATCCTCAGAGCTGCATGGCGCCGTTGAGCACGCCCACGGCGCGCAGATCCCGGTACCAGCGCTCGACCGGGTGTTCCTGGGTGAAGCCATGCCCGCCCAGCAGCTGCACCGCCGCACTGCCGATGCGCGGGGCGTGTTCGCTGCAGAACAGCCGGGCGCTCCAGGCCTGCTCCTGGAACTCCAGCCCCCGATCGGCGCGGGCACAGGCGCGCCAGAGCAGCAGGCGCATGCTCTCCAGTTCTATGGCCAGGTCGGCGATGGTGAAGGCCACGCCCTGGCGGTGGCTGATCGGCTCGCCGAAGGCCTGGCGTTCGTTGCAGTAGGGAATCACATAGTCGAGCGCCGCCTGGCAGGCGCCCACGGCCAGGGCGCACCAGCCGAGGGCGGACAGATCGAGGAAGGTCTGGAAGTCGAAATCCTTGCCGCTCAGTCGGGCGTCACGCTCCACCTTCACCTGATGCAGGCGGATGCGCGTGGTGGCGCAGGCCTTCAGCCCCATGGCCGGCTCCGGCCGGCGCTCGAGGCCGTCGGCGTCGGTCGGCACCCGGAACAATGCCGGGCCGTCGCTGCACTGGGCCGAGACGATCAGGTACTCGGCGTCCCCGCCCAGCAGCACCAGGCACTTCTCGCCATCGAGCCGATACTGTCCGCCGCGCTTGCGCGCGCGGGTGACGGGCCGTGCGGGATCGGCCAGTACCTGCGGCTCGTTGATGGCCAGGACATAGTGCGGTGCATCTTCCTGCAGCAAGGCCGGCAACCAGCGTTGCTGCTGCTCGGCACTGCTCCAACGGCGCAGGCAATGGGCCGCCGACAGCGGCTGCAACAAGGCGGCGGCCAGGGACAGATCTCCATGTGCCAAGGTCTCGGCCAGCAAGGCCGTGGTCAGCGCCGTCGGGCCACCGGCCAGCCCGCCCATGGACTCCGGCACACCGTAATGCGCCAGACCCAGGGCGGCCGCCTGCGCCTGCAGCGCCGGGGGAAGGACGCCCTGCGCATCCGCCTCTTGCGCCGCCGGACGCAGAACCTCGGCGGCGAACGGGGCAAGCATTTGCCGCAGCAACTGCTGCTCCTCGCTCAGCGACAGGTCGAACAGCTCGGCGGGGCCGGTCAGCAACGGTCGCTTGCCGGCCGGCGCTTGCCGACGCGAAGCCAGCCGGAAGCCGGCGCGGCTGCCACGCAGCAGCAGGCCTTCCAGCGGTTTGCGTAGCTTGAATTGATCCGGCCAGTCGGCGCGGGCCATGCGATTGAGCAGGGCCAGAGCGTGGCCCTGGAGGGTGGTGGTCATGGGTATCGTCCTGATTCCACACGGAAGCGGGATGATGCGCATGGCTTGCGCCGCAAGCCATGACCTGGCTGCCGTGGCCGCCTGGCGGATCGGCATTCGGGACTGTGAAGTCAGCCCCCTGGCGGGTTTCGGCAGTGCCGGGCTACGCCTCGGCTGGCGTGGAATTCGCCTCCCTGTGGGGCCGGCTTCATGCCGGCCGACGGAGTATCGCCGAGCGCCCAGAGAGCCGGCTGGCGCCGGCTTTGGCCGGGATAAACCCGGCCCCACAGATCCAGCCAGGACCCAGCCTCGCGCGCCGATCCTAGCCCCAGGTCACTGAGAACCCGTCTCGGCTGGCGTGGACTTCAGCGCCCTGCGGGGCCGGCTTTATGCCGGCCGACGGAGTATCGCCGGGCGCCAGAGAGCCGGCTGACGCCGGCTTTGGCCGGGATAAACCCGGCCCCCACAGAGGCAGCCCGAACCCGGCCTCGGACCCAGCCGCCCCCAAAAACCTACTTCTGGCGGATCTTCTCGACAATCGCCGTGGTGGAGCTGTTTTCGACCAGCCCCAGCACCTTCACCGCGCCACCATGGGCACGGACGATGTCGGCGCCCACCACACCCTCGATGCCGTAGTCGCCGCCCTTGACCAGCACATCCGGCAGCAACTCGCGCAGCAGGTTCTCCGGGGTGTCCTCGGCGAAGCTGGTCACCCAGTCCACCGCTTCCAGACCAGCCAGCACCGCCATGCGCCGGTCGACAGCATTGATCGGGCGACCCGGTCCCTTGAGGCGGGTCACCGACGCGTCGTCGTTGACCGCGACGATCAGACGATCGCCCTGGGCGCGCGCCTGTTCCAGGTAGGTCACGTGCCCGGCGTGCAGGATGTCGAAGCAGCCGTTGGTGAAGACGATCTTTTCGCCCTGGGCGCGGGCATCCTCGATGGCCAGCTTCAACTGGTCGAGGGACAGCACGCCGCGCTCGGAACCGGCCTCGCGCTGAATCGCCCGGCGCAGTTCCGGCGCGCTGATCGCGGCGGTGCCCAGCTTGCCAACCACAATGCCGGCCGCCAGGTTGGCCAGCGCCGTGGCCTGGGGCAGCTCTTCGCCCGCCGCCAGCGCGGCGGCCAGGGTGGAGATCACCGTGTCGCCGGCACCGGTGACGTCGAATACTTCGCGGGCACGTGCCGGCAGGTGCAGCGCCGGTTGCTCCGGGCGCAACAGGGTCACGCCATGCTCGCTGCGAGTCACCAGCAGCGCGCCCAGCTCCAGCTCGGCCATCAGCCGGCTGCCCTTGGCCACCAGGTCGGCCTCATCGGCACAGCGGCCCACGACGGCCTCGAACTCGGAAAGGTTGGGAGTGATCAGACTGGCACCGCGATAGATGGAGAAATCCCGGCCCTTGGGGTCAGCCAGCACCGCAATACCCCGAGCGCGAGCGGCCTGGATCAGCGCCTGGTGATTCTGCAGCGCGCCCTTGCCGTAGTCGGACAGCACCAGCACCTTCACACCCGCCAGCTGCCGCTCGACCTCGGCCGCCAGCGCGGCGGTGTCGGTGTCGAAGGGCTCCTCAAAGTCCATGCGCAGCAGTTGCTGGCTGCGACTGATGACGCGCAGCTTGACGATGGTCGGCTGATTGCCGATGCGCTGGAAGCAGGTGACCACGCCTGCAGCCGTCAGGCTCTGATCCAGGCAGTGAGCCGCCTCGTCCTCCCCGGTGACACCAACCAGGCGCACCGGCGCGCCGAGGGCGGCGATGTTCAGCGCCACGTTGGCCGCGCCACCCGGGCGATCTTCTCGGTGCTCGACCTTGACCACCGGCACCGGCGCCTCGGGCGAGATGCGCGAGGTGCCGCCATGCCAGTAGCGGTCGAGCATGACATCACCGACCACCAGCACGGCGGCCTGGTCAAAACGGGGCATGGACAGCTGCATGGGGACTCCGGGGGCAGGCGAAAAATGCGTGAATTCTAGCACGGCGCCGGGGCGCGCTGAGCGCTGAGACATCCCAGCCTTGACGCTCTCGAACGAGTCGAAGAGACTCACCCGCCTACACGAGAGGCCAAGCAGTTGTATGTCGAACACCTATTTTTCCTTCCATGATGGGCGCTGGAGCGGCCGCATCCTGGATGGCTGGCAGGAAACCTTTTCCAACCTTGACCAGTGGCTCGCGCGGAACTCCGGGGAAAGCATCGTCAGGTTTTCATCCCGCGAGGTCAGAAGGGTGGACACCGATCGGGGTGTTGTCTACGTGAAGCTTCTGTACAGCGGAAGCGAGTCCAGCGGACTGAAAAAAGCGGTAACCGCGGTCAAATGGTTTCTCAAACCATCGCGCGCGCTCGCAATCTTCAACATCTCCAATGAAATCCTGCGCACAGGCTTTCTGTGCCCGCGCCCTCTTGTAGCCGCTCGCCACCGAACCATTTGGGGCTGGCCAACCGATCTGTTTGTCAGTGAGGAATGCCTTGACCCCACCATCGCCCAGCGTCTGCAGGCCAATCCCGGTGAAGAAACGGTTCGCGCTCTTCTATCCGCTGCCGCTGCGGAACTCCATCGCTTCCATCAAGCAGGATTCGTTCATGGCGATTGCACGCCCTACAATCTTGCGCTAAACGCTCAAAACAAGCTGGTCCTGTTCGATAATGATCGCACTGTCCGCAGTCCCTGGCTGCGCAGGCGCCTGGAACTGCGGAGCCTGGCGGCTTTCGGGCTGCGCCTGACCCAGCTCACGCAGAGCCTTGAACCCTTCCGGTTTTTCCTGAATCAATATGCCGAAGCCGCCGGAAACGCTCCCAAGAGTTCGCACAGGGTTGCTGCGGATCTGCGGCAGGTCATGCATCTGACCCAGAAGCGCCTGCGCGAACGCGGCATCACCTTGCCCTAATCCAACCGCGCAAACTCAAGGAGATGAGATAAGTCTCGAGATCAGCCTGCGTCCTCACCTTTGAACTGATGGGAATGCAGCCGCGCGTAAGAGCCGTCCAGCGCCAGCAGCTCGGCGTGGCTGCCGCGCTCGACGATGCGCCCCTGATCCATCACGAGGATCAGATCGGCCTTTTCGATGGTGGACAGACGGTGAGCGATCACCAGCGTGGTGCGCCCGCTCATCACCTGATCCAGGGCCGCCTGGATATGCCGTTCGGACTCGGTATCCAGCGCCGAGGTGGCCTCGTCTAGGATCAGCACCGGGGCATTCTTCAACAGCGCTCGGGCAATGGCCAGACGCTGGCGCTGGCCACCGGACAACAGCACGCCGTTCTCGCCGACATCGGTGTCGAAGCCCTGCGGCAGACGATCAATAAACTCGCTCGCATAGGCCGCCTCGGCGGCCTGCTCGACCTGCTCGCGCGGCGCGCCGGCCAGATCGCCGTAGGCGATGTTGTCGGCCACCGAGCCGTTGAACAGCGTCACCTGCTGGGTAACCAGCGCAATATGCCGGCGCAGGTTGCGCAACCGGTAGTCCTCGACCGGCATGCCGTCGAGCAGGATTTGCCCCTGTTCGTGCTGGTAGAAGCGCGGGATCAGGTTGGCCAGGGTCGACTTGCCGCTCCCCGAACGCCCGACCAAGGCCACCATCTGTCCCGGCTCGGCGGTGAAGCTGATGTCGCTGAGCACCGCCTTGTCGCTACCGGGGTACTGGAAGTTCAGGTTGCGCACCTCAAGCCGCCCGGTCACCCGCTCGCGCTCCTGAGTGCCGCGATCCGGCTCGGGCGCTTCGTCCAGTTGTTCGAAGATACTCTCGGCGCCGGCTAGGCCCTTCTGGATGGTCGAACTGATTTCCGAAAGCTGGCGGATCGGCTTGGGCAGCAGGCCGGCGGCGGTGATGTAGGCGACCAGTTCGCCCGCCGTGGCGTCGCCACGCAGCAGCAGCACCAGGAACAGCACCGCCGCCATGGCGCTGTAGGTGACCAACTGCAGGGTCGGCGTATAGATGGCGCTGGTGCGGGTCATGCGCAACTGCCGCTCGGCGTTGTTGGCGCTGGCCTGCAGAAAGCGCCGCGACTCGTACGCCTCCCCGCCAAAGCTGCGCACCACCCGATAACCCTGAATGGTTTCCGAGGCCACATGGGTGACATCGCCCATCGACACCTGGATGCGCCGGCTCTGCTTGCGGAACTTCTTGCCGGCGATGCCGACGATTACCGCGATCACCGGCAGGATCGCCACCATCACCAGGGTCAGCTTCCAGTTCATCCACAGCAGATAGGCGAACAGGAAAATGACCGTCAGCCCCTCGCGGATCATGATCTTGATTGCCTCGGTCGCCGCGCCGGTGACCATGGTCACGTTATAGGTGATGCGCGAGATCAGATGACCAGAGTTGTGCTCATCGAAATAGCGGTTCGGCAGCACCAGCAAGCTGTTGAACAGCGCGACGCGCAGGTCGTGCACCAAGCCAAGGGAGACCTTGGAAATGAAGTAGTTGCCAAGGAACGAACCGATGCCCTGCCAGGCGGCGATCACGACGATCATCAGCGGCACGATTTCCAGCAGCCGGAACTCCTGCAGCAGCGGCACGCCGGGAAACAACGCAGCTTCCGGATTGGCCAGGCCGTCGACAAAATACTTGAGGATGCCCGCCAGCATCGGCTGGCCGGAGGCGAAGATCACGAAGCCCAGGATGCTCAGGGCAAAATAGCCGACATAGGGCTTCACGTAGCCGAGCAGGCGCAAATAGATCCTGAAGCTGGAAGCGCCGGCGGCGCGCGGGTCGGAATGGCTCATGCACTGGTGTCCGGAACGGCAGGCGGCGGATTCTAGCATGCTCCCCAATTGCCCGGCTTCGCCCCGCTCCAACGCATGACGCTCATTTGGTACTCTTGAGCGCCCTACACGCCTCAGAGCTGACGCACTGTCGCATCACCAGCCGGTAATCTTCATGGAAAATCTGTTTCGCATCGGCAATACAACGCTCGCCCAGCGCTTGCGCTTCGTCCAGATGGCCATTTTTTTTGGCCTTATCGTTTTCGCGCTGCTCGGAACCCGTTACCTGAACTGGGCGCCGTGGCCATCCACTGGATGGGGCTGGGGCTATCTGCTCACCACTTACCCCTCGCATTACTGGCTGCTTAGCGTTGTCTTGGCAATCCCGCTGTTAGCGCTGAGCCTGGTGCTGCGCGGTATCTGGTTGGTTGTTGCGGCGGCGCTACTCTACAGCCTCGCCTTCATTCTGCTGTTCATCGACACTTTGGTTTTCGATCAGTATCGCTTCCACATCAACTGGTTCGTCATCGACTTTCTGCTCAACGACCCCGACGGTCAGGTCATCCAATTTCCACTCGTGATGTGGCTGCTGGCCCTTTCCGGGGCGCTAGTCACCCTGATCGCAACACTTTCAGCCATGACTCTGTTGCAGCGCTGGGCGATCCATAAGACACCTGGCCTAAAGAAATGGCACTTGCTACTTTTTATATTGTTGATTGGCAGTCATGTTCTGCATGCTTGGGCAGATGCCAACCTTTTGAAGGATGTTGGCCGCCAAGCCCGTTTTTACCCCTTGATGCAACCCACCACGGCCCAAGCTTTCATGGAAAAGCATGGGCTCGTGGATGTCGAGGCCAGAAACGCCAATAAGCTGGACGCTGCCACAACCATCTCAGGCGACATCAGTTACCCGAAACACCCTCTAGTGTGCACCCCGGAAGAAAAGCGACCTAACATCCTGCTAATCACAATCGACTCCTGGCGAGCCGATACCTTCTCGGCCGACATCACACCTAATATTCATCGTTTCGCCCAGGAACGCGGCTTGGTGTTCAATCAGCATTTCAGTGGCAGTAACAGTACCCGCGCCGGTCTGTTCAGCATGTTCTATGGCATTCCAGGGACTTACTGGCACGCTTTCTTGGACGAAGGTATCCCCAGCCCCCTTATCACCCAATTGCAGGCCCA
>DATJDB010000288.1:0-13197 GCA_035497635.1 Pseudomonas sp.
CCGCCGACCAGCTCGCCACCGACCCACAGTTGCGGGAAGGTCGGCCAGTTGGCGTACTTCGGCAGCTCGGCGCGGATTTCCGGATTCTGCAGGATGTCCACGTAGGCGAACTTCTCACCGCAGCCCATCACGGCCTGGGAGGCACGGGCGGAAAAGCCGCACTGCGGGGCATTGGGCGAGCCCTTCATGTACAGCAGGATGGTGTTGTTGGCGATCTGCTCTTTGATGGTTTCGATGATATCCATGAGGGGCACCTCGGCTACACGGGAGAATCCGCCGACCCCCCGGGCCGGCAATTTGCGCGGCATTGTAACGGAAAGCCTACCTCTACGCTCAGGCTTCTTTTTAGGCTTCTGCTCCGCCGATCACCTATGCTGCTTCGGCGCCAGATAGCGGGCAATTTGCGCCATTACGGCGTTTACCGATAACATCCGGCCTCCCATTTCGTCGCCCCTGGCGACCTCCTAGCAGGTCCCTCCTCTGACGTTGGCGCTTTTTTCCGCCACAGGACCTGAACACGTGATCAAGGTAACGACAATGAGCGTACGGCACTTTCTCTCGCTGATGGACTGCACCCCCGCGGAGCTCAACGGGCTGCTGCGACGAGCCATCGAGCTGAAGGACCTGCGCAATCGCGGCATCCTCTACGAGCCCCTGAAGAATCGCGTGCTGGGCATGATCTTCGAGAAGGCTTCGACCCGCACCCGGGTGTCCTTCGAGGCCGGCATGATCCAGCTCGGCGGTCAGAGCCTGTTCCTCTCTCCGCGCGACACTCAGCTGGGCCGCGGCGAGCCGATCAGCGACACCGCCATCGTCATGTCGCGCATGCTCGACGCCATCATGATCCGCACCTACGCCCACGGCACCCTGACCAATTTCGCCGCCCATTCCCAGGTGCCGGTGATCAATGGTCTATCCGATGAGCTGCACCCCTGCCAACTGCTGGCCGACATGCAGACCTACCTGGAGCAGCGCGGCAGCATTGCCGGCAAGACCGTGGTCTGGATCGGCGATGGCAACAACATGTGCAACTCGTATATCGAGGCGGCCATCCAGTTCGATTTCCAGCTGCGCATTGCCTGCCCGGAAGGCTACGAGCCGAGTGCCGAGCTGATGGCCAAGGCCGGCAGCCGCGTGACCCTGCTGCGCGACCCGCGTGTGGCAGTGGCCGGCGCGCACCTGGTCAGCACCGACGTCTGGGCCTCCATGGGTCATGAAGAAGAAGCCCAGGCGCGCATGAAAAGCTTCAAGGGTTACCAGGTCAGCCGTGCGCTGCTGGACCTGGCCGACCCGAGCGTGATCTTCCTGCACTGCCTGCCGGCACACCGTGGCGAGGAAATCAGCCACGACCTGCTGGACGATCCGCGTTCGCTGGCCTGGGACCAGGCCGAAAACCGCCTGCACGCCCAGAAGGCCCTGCTCGAATTCCTCGTTGCCCCCGGCTACACCAAGAACGCATGACGTCCAAACTGCTGCTTCAGCTGCAAAATCTGGCCTGTGGTTATCAGGGCCAGATGATCGTGCAGGAGCTCAACCTGCACCTGAACGCCGGTGACATTGGCTGCCTGCTCGGCCCCTCCGGCTGCGGCAAGACTACGACCCTGCGCGCCATCGCCGGCTTCGAGCCGGTCAGCCAGGGCGAGATCCGCCTGGGCGGCGAAGTGATCTCCCGCGCCGGCTTCACCCAGGCGCCGGAAGCGCGGCGCATCGGCATGGTCTTCCAGGACTATGCGCTGTTCCCGCACCTGACCGTGGCGGAGAACGTTGCCTTCGGCATCCGCAAGCACCCCGAGCGCGAACGCATCACCGGCGAGCTACTCGATCTGGTCAAGCTCGGTCATCTGGGCAAGCGCTATCCGCACGAATTGTCCGGCGGCCAGCAGCAGCGCGTCGCCCTGGCCCGTGCCCTGGCGCCGGAGCCACGCCTGCTGCTGCTCGACGAGCCCTTCTCCAACCTGGACGTGGAGCTGCGCCGCAGCCTGAGCCGCGAGGTGCGCGACATCCTCAAGGCACGCGGCACCAGCGCCATCCTGGTCACCCATGATCAGGAAGAAGCCTTTGCCGTCAGCGACCAGGTGGGCGTGTTCCGTGAAGGCCGCCTGGAGCAGTGGGACACCCCCTACAACCTCTACCACGAGCCGCTGACCCCGTTCGTGGCCAGCTTCGTCGGCCAGGGCTACTTCATTCGCGGCCAGCTGCAGACCCCGGAAACGGTGCTGACCGAGCTCGGCGAGATCCACGGCAACCGCGCCTACAGCTGGGCCACCGGCAGCTCAGTGGATGTGTTGCTGCGTCCCGATGATCTGGTCTATGCGCCGGACAGCGAGCTACAGGCGTGCATCACCGCCCGGACCTTCCTTGGCGCCTCGACGCTCTACCGCCTGCAACTGCCGACCGGTACCCAGCTGGAATCCATCTTCCCCAGCCACATCGACCATGCGCCGGGCGAAACCGTGGGCATCCGGGTCTGCGCCGACCACCTGGTGCTGTTCCCCGCCCAGGGCAGCATCGCCGCCCACACCACGCTGTCCGGCGGGGTTCGGCGCTGCAGCAGTACCGGCTGAGTCGGTAAAGAAAAAGGCGGCCTGGCCGCCTTTTTCATTCAGTCGCTGCGCACCCGCCGCACCGCGTTCAGCCAGCCGGCATACAGCGCCTCGCGACGCTCCGCCGGCATGCTCGGCTCGAAGCGCCGCTGCCGTTGCCAGTGGCTGGCGACCTCATCCAGATCGCGGTACAGCCCGGACTGTAATCCTGCCAGATAGGCGGCGCCCAGCGCGGTGGTTTCATTGACCTGCGGGCGCTCGACCGGCACGCCGAGGATGTCGGCGAGGAACTGCACCAACCAGTTGTTGACCACCATGCCGCCGTCCACGCGCAGCGCGCTGAGCGTCGCGGCACCGTCCTGGCCCATGGCTTCGAGCAGATCGCGAGTCTGGTAGCACACCGCTTCCAGGCCGGCGGTGACGATTTCCTTGATGCCGGTATCGCGGGTCAGGCCGAAGATCGCGCCGCGCGCCTTCGGGTCCCAGTAGGGCGCGCCCAGCCCGGTGAAGGCCGGTACCAAGTACACGCCGCGGGCATCGCCGGCCTGCAGCGCCAGCGCCTCGCTGTCCTGGGCGTGCTCGATCAGCCGCAGGCCGTCGCGCAGCCATTGCAGCGCGGCGCCAGCGACGAAGATGCTGCCTTCCACCGCATAGGTGGTTTCGCCGTTCAGGCGGTAGGCCACCGTGGTCAGCAGCCGGTTGCGCGAGATCACCGGCTCGCGCCCGGTGTTCTGGATCAGGAAGCAGCCAGTGCCGTAGGTGCTCTTCACCATGCCCGGTTTGAAACAGGCCTGGCCGATCAGCGCGGCCTGCTGGTCGCCGGCCATGCCCAGCACCGGCAGCGCCGCGCCCAGCCACCGCGCATCGGTCGTGCCAAAATCCGCCGCGCAGTCCAGCACCTCGGGCAGCAGGCTGGCCGGAATATCGAACAGCGCCAGCAGCGTCTCGTCCCACTGCTGGGTATGGATATTGAACAGCAGCGTGCGCGCCGCGTTGCTGGCATCGGTGCGATGCACCCGGCCACCGGTCAGGCGCCAGAGCAGAAAACTGTCCACCGTGCCGAAGCGCAGCTCGCCACGCGCGGCACGCTCACGGGCGCCCGGTACCTTGTCGAGAATCCAGCGCAGCTTGGTGGCGGAAAAATACGGATCGATCAGCAGGCCGGTGCGCGCCGCCACCTCCGCTTCATGGCCGGCGGCCTTCAGCTCGGCGCAGTAGTCGGCGGTGCGCCGGTCCTGCCAGACGATCGCCGGATAGATGGCATCGCCGCTGACGGCGTCCCACATCAGGGTGGTCTCGCGCTGGTTGGTGATGCCGATAGCGCGGATAGCCGTGGCTTGCAGACCGCTGCTGGCCAGCGCCTGACGACACACGAAGAGCGTGCTGTCCCACAGGTCTTCCGCTGCATGCTCGACCCAGCCGTCGCGGGGGAAATGCTGGGCGAATTCCTGTTGCGCACTGGCGACCGCGCCGCCGCTGGCCGCGAAGATAATCGCCCGGGTGCTGGTGGTGCCCTGGTCGATGGCGAGAAGGTAATCGCTCATGAAGACTCCGTTATCCGCGGCCGATGCTGGCGAAGGTGGCCTGGGTCTGCCCCGCCAGCGCCTCGGCGCTCAGCTCCACCTCCAGGCCACGCCGGCCGGCGCTGACATGGATGGTCGGCTGCTGGCGGGCCGATGCGTCGATAAAGGTGCGCAGGCGCTTCTTCTGTCCCAGCGGGCTGATGCCGCCGACCAGGTAGCCGGTGGCGCGCTGCGCGGCGGCCGGATCGGCTATGTCCACCTTCTTCACGCCGGCCGCCTGGGCCAGCGCCTTGAGATCCAGGCTGCCGGCCACCGGCACCACCGCCACCAGCAGTTCGCCTTTCTCGCTGGCGGCCAGCAGGGTCTTGAACACCCGTTCCGGCACCAGGCCGAGTTTTTCCGCCGCCTCGAGACCGTAGGACGGTGACTTGGGGTCGTGTTCGTAACTGAGGACGCGGTGCTCGACGCGGGCTTTCTTGAGCTGATCGATGGCTGGGGTCATGGCGCTGGCTGTGCTGGGGTCGACGAAAGGCTACGTTAGCGTCCGCAGCCTCGCAGCGCTACAGTGTCGCCGCAATCCTGGCCCTGAGCGTGGCATGAACGAACCCTGCGAAATCCTCTACGACCTGGCCGTGATCGGCGGCGGCATCAATGGCGTCGGCATCGCCGCCGATGCCGCCGGGCGCGGCCTGAAGGTCTATCTTTGCGAACAGCATGACCTGGCCAACCACACCTCCTCGGCGAGCAGCAAACTGATCCACGGCGGCCTGCGCTATCTGGAACACCGGGAGTTCCGGCTGGTGCGCGAAGCGCTGGCCGAACGCGAGGTGCTGCTGGCCAAGGCACCGCACATCATCAAGCCGCTGCGCTTCATCCTGCCGCACCGTCCGCACCTGCGCCCGGCCTGGATGATCCGCTTCGGCCTGTTTTGCTATGACCACCTCGGTCGCCGGCGCACCCTGCCCGGCTCACGCGGCCTGCGCCTGGGTACCGACAGCCCGCTGCGCGCCGACATGACCCGCGGCTTCGAGTACTCCGATTGCTGGGTAGACGACGCCCGCCTGGTGGTCCTCAACGCCATGGCCGCCCGGGAACAGGGCGCCCGGGTCGACACTCGCACCCGCTGCCTGTCCGCCGAGGCCCGCGAGGGCATCTGGCACCTGGAACTGCAGCGCGCCGACGGCAGCCGCTTTCAGCTGCGCACCCGCGCCCTGGTCAACGCCAGCGGCCCCTGGGTGGCCGACTTCCTGCGCGATGGGCTGCAGCGCCAGCCACGTCACGGCGTGCGCCTGGTGCAGGGCAGTCATATCGTGGTACCGCGCCTGTACCCCGGCGAGCATGCCTACATCCTGCAGAACGAGGACGGGCGCATCGTCTTCGTGATCCCCTGGCTGGAGCATTTCAGCCTGATCGGCACCACCGACCGCGAATACCATGGCGACCCCGCGCAGGTGCGCATCAGTGAGGGAGAGGCCGAGTATCTGCTGGAAGTAGTGAACCAGCATTTCCGCCAGCCGCTGGAGCGCGATGACATCCTGCATAGCTTCTCCGGCGTGCGCCCGCTGCTGGACGACGAGTCCGGCGACCCGTCGGCGGTAACCCGCGACTATTTCCTGGAACTGCACGGTGCGGCCGATCAGGCACCGCTGCTCTCGGTGTTTGGCGGCAAGCTGACCACTTACCGGCGCCTGGCCGAGTCGGCGCTGGAGCTTCTCAAGCCCTGGCTGACCGGTATGGGTCCGCGCTGGACCGCCGAGACGCCGCTGCCGGGTGGCGAACAGATGGACAACCCAGAGCGGCTGGCCACGCAACTGATCGAACAGGCGCCCTGGCTACCGGCCGACCTGGCCCGGCGCTGGGCCGGCAGCTACGGCAGCCGCAGCTGGCAACTGCTGGACCATGCACGCGGACTGGATGATCTGGGCGAACACTTCGGCGCCGGACTGTATGCCCGTGAAGTGGACTACTTGCGCCACGAGGAATGGGCGCTGAGCGCCGACGACATTCTCTGGCGACGCGGCAAGCTGGGGCTGTTCATGAACCCGGCGGAACAGGCGCGGCTGGCGGCGATCTTCGACACCAGCTCGAGCGTGCAGTAGTCGGGGCGTTATACCTCTTTCCGGTTGAGGCGCAGCTCATCACGTCCCCTGCGCAGCGCGCTGCGCAGGTCGACGCCCCAGATCAGCCGGAAGCCCTTGAGGAAGGCATACAGGAAGATCAGCGGCATCAGCAGCGTGCGAAACAGGAAGGCCGACATGATGTAGATGAGGTCTTCCATGATCTCGTCGAAGCTGGCGACCAAGTGGTCGATGCGCGCCCGGAACGATGACAGGCTGCCGCCCAGGCTGGAGAAACCGCTCTTCAGCTTGTCCATGAAACCGTCGGCTTTTCCTTCCAGCGCATCCTGGGTCACGTTGATGGCCTTCAGCGTCTCCTGCAGCGCTTCCTGCTGCACCGCGCGCTCGTTGACCAGCCGGCTGAGTTCGATATTGGCGACGGCCAGCGCCTGATTCAGCGTCTGGTATTCCGCATCGGGCGACCAGAGCAGAGACAGCGTATCCATGCTCTTGCGCTTCGTATCCAGCGCCGTCTTCTGTTCGGCGACCTGGTATTCCTGCTCGGTGATGGCGGTGCTGTGCGCTTCGATATCCGTCAGCAACTGCTGCTCACGGGCCTGCAATGCCTGCAGATCGGTCGTCAGCGACTGACGCAGTTCGGCCGAGGCCCGGGACTCGGCATCCGCCAGGTCGACCTGCTGGGTGAAACCATCGACATGCTGCACCTTTTCGGCCAGGCGCTTTTCCAGAATGAAGCCGTCGACGACGCTGGAGCAGGCAACGGCCAGCACCACGCAGAAGCGCAGGAATACCGAAAAGACGAACAGCCGGAAGGTCAGTGCCGAGCGCTCCAGCCCGCTCACCAGCACGGAGATGGCAAACGCCAGCCCCGTCACGGCGATCAGCACCTTGAAGAACAGCGTGGAAACGATCTCCAGCAGGATGTTCTGGATGACCAGCGAGCCGATGGACAGCTTCATCAGCGTGGCGTACATCTCGACCAGATCGTTGAGCGGATCCAGGATCTCGCCCACGGCGACGGACGCCACGCCGATGCTCAGCTCGACACTCTGCAGCAAGGAAATCACGCCATTGAGCACCTTGGCGATGCCGAAGGCCGCCAGCGATTCCATCATCACGCTCATCATATGATCCGAGGCCCGCTCATCGAGCAGGTCCACCCAGGCCAATGCCACCAGCAGCAACACCGCAAGCAGCACGATGATCTTCGACGTGCCTGATCGCATCCTGTTCATGCCTCTCTTCCCTTGTGGATATGCGGGTGACGCAATCAGTAGCGCGAACGCGGGCCTTTGACCGGCAGATCACACATCAGCGTGGCGCGAACCGCTCTGTCCACATTGATGGCGGCACGTTCGCCTCGCTCGTAGCCTCGTGTGGTACTGGCCAGGCTGGCGCATCGCTGTTGGTATTGATCGCACACGCGAACGGTCTGGCCATCGAAGCTCATCAGCACCGTCAGGTGGCGATATTCAGACTCAGCGTCCAGCAGATCAACCTCGAATGTATCGCCCGCCAGCAGGTCCACGGCCTGGGGCTGCACGGGCCGCCATTTGCCGCCGATAAAACCCATCCCGTCGCGCAGCACGCACTGCACGCGCTCGCCATAAGCCGCGCTCTGCAGGCGCTGCAGGCGTAGCGCCTCCTGCTGGAGGCGCAACTGTTCCTGCTGGAATGCCTGCTGCTCACGGGCCACGCGGGCTTCGGCGTCCAGCCGTTGCTGCTTCTCTCGCGCCTCGACGCGCTGCTGCGGCGTCAGCGCCAGCCATTCGGCTTCCGTCATGTTCAGTGGGTAGAAGGTGCAGGCGCTCAGCAGCAACGCGAGCGGCACCAGCAGGGCCTTGCCAAATCGCATGGGCGACTCTCCGAAATACAGGCGATGCCATCATACGGACATTACGCCATGACAACAGCCAGCACCGCCTCGTGCCCCGTGGAGCGGCTTCTCTACTTCTTCAGCAGATCCGCCAGTCCGGCGAAGGCCTTGAAGGTTTCTTTCGGGCCCTTGTCGCCGCCCGGGGTGGCTTCGGCGAAGTACTGGTTATCGGTGTAGCGCGAGTGCTCGTTGTCATGGCAGAACAGGCAGAGCAGTTCCCAGTTCGAGCCGTCCTCGGGGTTGTTGTCGTGGTTGTGGTCCTTGTGATGGACCGTCAGCTCGCTCAGGCGCTTGCCGGAAAATTCCCGGGCGCAGCGGCCGCATACCCAGGGATACATCTTCAGGGCTTTTTCCCGGTAGCCCTGCTCGCGCTGACTGTAAGGAATGTTCGGTTTGCTGATGCTCATGCGCAATCTCGATCAGGTGACGGAAAGAGCCGCCCGGCACAGGCGGCTGGCGTAAGTTGACGTCGCCACCCGGCGACGTCAATCCATCTTCAGATCATCTTGCGCAAACGGTTCAGGCGCTGCTGCCCAGCGCTCAGCCAATGTGGCAGCGCCTCACCGGTGCCGGCCTCGAGCAGTCCGGCGTAGCGGCCGATCACGGTGGCCAGCAACGCTTCCTGCTGCGGGTCGACATCCACGAACAGCACATGGCGGCCTTCCTGCAGATTCTTCTCGACCGGCTGGAAGCGCTGATTGCGTCGCTGAATGCCGAAGAAGCCGCTTTCCCAGGTGGCAAAACCGAGCAGCACCAACGCCAGGAACACGAAAGGCGCCCAGCCGGCGCGGGTTTGCGTCCAGCCGGCCCACCAGGCGATCACCAGCACCAGCACGGCCAGCGCCAGGCCGACCAGCGCACCCCGCCAGCCCAGGTTGAACATATCGGTCTTCATCACCGAGGGCACCTGATTCACGCGGTGATGTTCCAGCTCGGCGTCCTGCTCGCTCAGTACATGGATCTGTTCGACGGGGATGCCGCTGGTTTCCAGCTCCTGTTCCAGCAGTTCCAGCTCGTCGAGGTTGTCGCTGATGTAGTAGTGGCGGTTCATAAGATGCCTCCCTAGAGCGGTTGCGGAGGCCTCCCTGCGGCAAATCGACACGGAACCGCCCCGGTCCCGCGCTTACGGTCGGACAGCCGCGTGGACTATCCTGTGCCTATAGACACAATAGGAGACTGAATAATGCGCAACGTACTGGTGGCATTCGACGGGTCGGACAGCTCCAAGCGGGCAATCCAATACCTGATCGACTTCGCACGCGATCACTCGGCCACGCTGGAAGTGAGCCTGCTCAACGTGCAGCAGCCGCCCATCGTCTACGGCGAATACATGACCGGCGACCTCATTGAGCGCATGGAGCAGTCCGCAAGCAGCCAGGCGCAGCATATGCTCGACTGGCCGGCCGAACAGCTGCAGGCCGCCGGCATCACCCACAGCCGCCACACCGCGCAGGGCAACATTCCCGAGCAGATCGGTCTGGCCGTAAAGAAACTGAACTGCGACACCGTGGTCATGGGCACCCGCGGTCTGGGCAACTTCTCCGGCCTGCTGATGGGCTCGGTCGCCACCCGCGTGGTGCATGAAGTGCCGGTGCCGGTGCTGCTCGTCAAGTAACGCCCCAAGGGCCGGCGCAATGCCGGCCCTTTCGTTTTGGGCCGCCTGTTGGTGGCCCGGACGCCCGTGCTAGGCTCGCTCCTCCGCTGCTGGAGGACCCCATGGCCGCAACCTTTCGCGACACGCTTTCCGCCGCCCGCCCCTACGCTCGCCGCGAACCGGCCGAGCTGGACCTCGCCTACCTGATCGACCAGCTGGAAAGCGACCGGGGCCGCATCGTGCACAGCGCGGCGGTACGCCGCCTGCAGCAGAAGACCCAAGTATTCCCGCTGGAACGCAACGCCGCCGTGCGCAGCCGCCTGACCCACTCGCTGGAAGTGCAGCAGGCCGGGCGCTATATCGTACGCACCCTCTACAAGCAGCTTGGCGCACGCGCCGCCGAGCACGGCCTGGACGGGCTGGACGGCGTGCTGGAAAGCCTGGTGGAAATGGCCTGCCTGATCCACGACATCGGCAACCCGCCGTTCGGCCATTTCGGTGAATTCGCCCTCAGCGAGTGGTTCGAGCAGCACCTGGACACGCTGTTTCGCGACGCCCTGCCCCAAGTCGCGGCGCATGACCAGGCCGCCGCACGTCTGCTGCGCGACCTGAAGACCTTCGAGGGCAACGCCCAGGCGATCCGCCTGGTGGTGCGCCTGCTGCGCCTGAACCTGACCTACGTGCAGACCGCCGCCGTGCTCAAGTACGTGCGCTGCGCAGACACCCCGCGCCCGGGCAAGGACACGCCGGGCGCCTACCTGAACAAGAAGCCCGGCTTCTACCTGTCCGAACAGGCGTTCATCCACGACCTGTGGAGCACGCTGGGCATGGTGCCGGGCAGCCGTCACCCGGCGGTGTACATCATGGAAGCGGCCGACGACATCGCCTACTGCCTGGCGGACATTGAGGATTCGGTGGAAAAGGGCTTCTTCGATCTGCGCCAACTGGCGGACGCCCTGCTGGCCAAGTACCGCGAACACGCCGACGCCGATCAGCCGCTGGATGGCGGGCAGTCCTTCCGCCAGCGCCTGGACTACGCGCTCAAGCGCGCCAGCCAGGAATCGGTGAACAAGACCGGCGAGTTCTTCATCTGGCTACGGGTGAACATGGTGCATCCGCTGATCCAGCACGCGGCGGCGCAGTTCATCGAGCAGATCGATGCGGTACGCGCCGGCACCCTGGACCGCGGTCTGCTGGAGGACGGCAGTCCGGAGTCGGCCATCGTGCAGACCTTCAAGTCCGTGGCCGCCGAGCGAGTGTTCTGCCACCGCGAAGTGGAAACCCTGCACCTGCAGGGCTATCGCATCCTGCAGGGGCTGCTGGAATTCTACGCGCCGCTGCTGCGGGCGCCGGCCGAAGATTTCCGCGAACTGGCCGCCGGCCGCCCGCGCGGCTCGCCGCACCTGCAGATGCTCACCCGCCGACTGCCCAGCCAGCTGCTGCGCGCCTACCTGGCGGCGGTGGAGGAAAGCGCGGGCGACCCGCTGTGGGAGTTCTACCACCGCTGCCGGCTGCTGCAGGACTTCGTCAGCGGCATGACCGATCAACTGGCGCAGGACGAATACCAAACCCTGGCGGCGGTGTAAGCATCCCCCCGAAACCTTAAGGGGCGGCATTTTGATTATGAGCCGAGCCTGGCTGCCAACTCCGCTGGCCGGCGTAAAGCCGGCACCACAAGATCAAACCGAGCATGCGCACGGCACGGTTCCCTGTGGGGCCGGGTTTATCCCGGCCGACGAGGGTGGGACCGATGCCAAGCCTGACTACCAACTCCGCCGGCCGGCGTAAAGCCGGCACCACAAGATCAAACCGAGCAGCCGGCCCTACGCCTTGAACTGATCCATTAGCCCCTGTTGCTGGTTGGCCAGGCCGTTGAGGGTCTGGCTGATGCGGGCCGAGTCTTCGGCCTGGCCGGTCAGGGTTTCGGTGACGCCGCGTACGCCGGCGACGTTACGGCTGATTTCCTCGGCCACCGCGCTCTGTTCCTCGGCGGCGCTGGCGATCTGCAGGGTCATGTCGTGGATCACGCCGACCGCTTCGCCGATGCGACCGAGCGCCGTGACCGCCTCGGCCACCTGACCGACGTTTTCCTGGGCCTGCTCGAAGCTGTCCTTCATCGACACCGACAGGCCGCGGGTATCGGCCTGCAGGGTTTCGATCACCGAATGGATTTCGCCCACCGACTCCTGGGTGCGCTGGGCCAGGCCGCGCACTTCGTCGGCCACCACCGCGAAGCCGCGTCCGGCCTCGCCGGCGCGGGCCGCTTCGATGGCAGCGTTGAGTGCCAGCAGGTTGGTCTGCTCGGCGATGCCGCGAATCACCTCCAGCACGCTGCCGATCTGCTCGCTGTTGTGGCTCAGGCCGGTCATGTGCTGCATGGCGCCCTGCAGGTCACGCATCAGCGACTCGAAATCGCGGGTGGTGCGGTCAATCACCTCGCGACCCAGGCCTGCCGCCTCCTCGGCGCCGCGCGTGGCCTCGGCGGCCTTGGCGGCGTTGCTCGCCACGTCATGGGCGGTGGCACTCATTTCCTGAGCGGCGGTGGCCAGCATGTCCACTTCGCGGAATTGGCGCTGCATGCCGTCGTTGGTCTGCGAAGCCAGCGCCAGCGACTGGTCGGCGGTGGCGCGGGTGTTGTGCACCGCCTGCTTCACCTCGGCGATGATCGGTTGCAGCTTGTCGAGGAAGCGGTTGAACCAGCCGACCAGCGCACCCAGCTCGTCCTGGCGCCCGTAGTCCAGGCGGCGGGTCAGGTCGCCTTCGCCGCTGGCGATGTCCTGGAACATGGCCGCCACGGCGAGGATCGGTCGGATCACGCTGCGCGCGGCCAGCCAGATCAGCAGCACGCCGAATCCCGCCGCCAGCAGGCCCAGCAGCATGGCGAACAGCGCATCGCGGGTACTGCTGGATTCCAGCTCGGCGCCCAGGCGCAAGGCGGGTGCGAAAACCACCTCTTCGGGCACTTCGATCAGCACGCCCCACGGCTGCGCGCCGTTCACCGGAACGAACGGCTGCAACACCTGCAAGCGGCCCTGATGGCTGATCAGTTTCGGCTTGCCATCGGCCACACCGCGCGCCAGGTCGCCCGCCTGCTGCGGATAGGCATCGCGCAGCGGCTTGCCGAGCAGCTCGGCGTGGCCACTGTGGCCGGCCAGCAGGCCACCGGCGGTCAGAATGCTCATCTGGCCCTGGCCATCGAACAGGTTCGCGGCAACGCTGGCGCTCATGCGCTGCAGGCTGGCCAGTTCCAGGTCGACGCCCATTACGCCGATCACCTGGCCATCCTTCTCCAGCGGGAAGGAAATGGTGGTCATCAGCACCTGCCGACCGCCGATTTCATAGAGATAGGGTTCCACCACGCAGGCACCGCGCTGACTGATCGGGCAGGCGTACCACGCATTCACGGCCGAACCGTTGGGGCCCTCGCGGGTGTCGTTGATGAAATCCTCACCGAGGATATCCAGGTTCAGCGTCTGCCCGCTGCGCGCCCAGTAGGCGGCGAAGCGACCCTTGTCGTTGCCGCCCAGCTCGGCGTTGTCGCTGAACAGCGCGTCACGCTGATCCAGCGCATCGGGCTCGTACA
>DATJDB010000289.1:0-5601 GCA_035497635.1 Pseudomonas sp.
GGCGGGCCGGTCCGCTTGATCGACGAAAATACTGGCCTTTGGCCTTGACACATTTCACACCGGGGTGCTTTGGCTGCCTTCGGGCATTCCGTATACTCCCGCGACCTTCTTCGCCGAGATGCGCGGCCCGTGAGACCCGACAACCTGTTTTTGCGACTGTTCGACGCCTTGCGGGGCCGTACCCTGTCCGTCCCTCTGCGCATCACCGGTCTGTGCCTGGGCATGGTCGCCCTGGTGCTGCTGCTGTACGCCTGGGTGATCGGCAACCAGTTGCGCCAGACCACTCAGCAACAGGCCAACGTGGTCGGCCAGACCCTGAGCACCCAGACCGCCGCCGCGGCCACCAGCCTGCTGGTTGCCAACGACGTGCTCAGCCTTAACGTGCTGCTGGGCAATCTGGTGAAGAACCCGCTGGTGGCCCACGCCGCCGTGTACAGCACGGAAAACCGCATCCTCGCCGAGGCCGGCAGCCGTCCGGCCGATGCCCGGGACGGCCTGTTCGCCACGCCCATCTCCTTCCAGGAAGTGCTCGCCGGCCAGTTGCGCATTAGCCTGGACATGCAGCATTTCCGCCAGCCACTGAGCGTCGGTCTGCAGAGCATGGCGCTGCTCAGCCTGATCCTGATTGCCGCCGCGCTCTGGCTGTCATTGCTGGTCGGGCGCAACCTGGCCAGCCCGCTGATCGCGCTCGGCCATTGGGTGCAAAACCCCGAAGGACTGGCCCCTGGCGCGCGGCGCCAAGACGAGATCGGCGAGCTGGCGCGCCGGCTGCAGGCGCGTCTGGCGCCCATTGCGGAACCGCAACCCGAACCCGAACCCGAACCCGAGGATGACCTGGCGTTCGACGACACGGCGGACGGGGACGACGCGCCGATCGCCCCGGAGTGGCAAGCGACCAAGGACCGCCCTTCTCCGCGCCGCGCCATGGCCCACAGCCTGGACGAGGACGATCCGTTCATCGATCTGGAGGAGCTGACGTTCGACGTATCGCCCGTCACGCCAGCAACAGCGCCCGCGCCTTTTGCCGCCGCCGAGGCAACCAGCGACGCCTGCGTCGTGCTGGCGGTGCAGCTCGGCCAGCAGGATCAACTGCGCCACCTTCCCCGCCAGCGCCTGGTCGATCTGCTGGATCGCTACCGCCACGCCCTGGAACAGGCCAGCAGCCTCTATCAGGGCGAACTGCACATCCTGCGCGACGGCAGCAGCCTGGTGCTGTTTCATCAGCGCCACGACGAGGACTATCTGGGCCATGCGCTGTGCTGCGGCGAGCTGCTGCGCGCGCTCGGCCATTCCCTGCAGCTGCAGATGGCCGATACCGGGCAGGTTCCACAGCTGCAGCTCAGCCTGTGCGGCGGCACATTGCCGGAGCGCATCGGTCAGGGTGACCTGTTGCTCAGCGAGCCGGCCCAGCAGGCACTGGCACTGGCCCAGCACAGCCGCACCCTGCTGCTCACCGACGCTCAGCTGGGCAGCGCCGCGCCGATTCGCGAGCGTGCGCGCTTGCGCCCAATCAGCACCCCGGCGGGTGCCTTCTGCGTGGAAAGCCTGCTGCCGCCCTACCCGGCGCTAATCGAGCGCCAGCTCGGTCGCTTCGGCGAATTGCGCGAAGGACAGGCCTAGCTCGGCCGTTTTCGACTCCTACAGGGCATTCCCGGTTTCTGCCCGCCCGTTACAGCTGCGCTGGGCCCTGCCGCTTCGGCGCCAGGTCCGGCGGCAGGAAGTCGCGATCCGGCGTGTAGTCCGGCTGCAGATAGGCAGACAGCGCGCGCAGATCGGCGGGGCTGAGTATGCCGGCGGTCTGTTTCAGGCGCAGGTTGTCGAGGATGTAGTCGTAGCGGGCGTTGTTGTAGTCGCGCACCGTGCCGTACAGCAGGCGCTGGGCATCCAGTACATCGACGATATTGCGCGTGCCCACCTGATAGCCGATCTCGGTCGCCTCCAGCGCGCTCTGGCTGGAAATGATCGCCTGACGTCGCGCCTGCACCTGCTCCACATCGGTGTTCACCGCACGGAACAGGTTGCGGGTGTTCTGCACCACCTGGCGACGCAGGCCTTCGCGCTGCTGCTCGGCCTGGACCAGTACCTGCTGCGCCTCGCGGCCCTGCGCGGTGGTCAGGCCACCGCTAAACAGCGGGACATTTAGCTGCAGGCCGATGCTGCGCTGGGTGGCATCGCCGGTATAACGCGTAGGTAGACTAGGAGTATTGATGAAGCCCAAACCGTCGTTATCACCGGTTTGGTACTGCGCCACGGCATCCAGGGTCGGCGCGTGGCCGGCGCGGCGCTGACGCAAATTCTCCTCGGCGGCGGTCACTGCGTAATGGCTGGCCTGCAGGTTGAGGTTCTGGCGCGCGGCGGTTTCCACCCAGCTGACCGCATCATTGGGCACCGGCGTCAGCACCGGCAGGCTGTGGCGAATGCCATCGAGACGACTGTAAGGACGCGCGGTCAGTGCTTCCAGATTCTCGAAGGCATCCTGTACCTGACGCTCGACCAGCAGGCGACCGGCGCGCGCCGAGTCATAACCGGCCTGCGCCTGCAGCACGTCGGTGCGGTCGGACAGGCCGACCTCGAAACGCTCGTTGGCCTGATCCAGCTGGCGCTTGAGCGCGGCTTCCTCGGCCTTCACGGCGGCCAGGCTGTCCTGGGCGCGCAGCACGGCGAAATAGGACTCGGCGCTGCGGAAGATCAGATCCTGCTGGCTGGCGGAGAACTCCAGGGCGGCCTGTTTGCCGCTCGCCTGGGCGGCCTGCAGCTGGAACCAACGGTCGGCGCGAAACAGCGGCTGGCTGAGGGTGGCCTGGTAGACCAGGCTGCTGCGCGACAACGACTCTTCGCCACCGGCAGTATCCACGTCGATATCCACATCGGCCAGTTGCGCACCGGCCGACAGCTGCGGCAACAGCCCGGCGCGGGCCTGGGGAATGCGTTCCAGCGCGGCTTGGTAGCGGGCCCGCGCCGCCGCCAGGTCGGCATTGTTTTCCACGGCCTGCTGATAGACATCCAGCAGATCGCTTCCGGAAGGCTCCTGGGCCATGACCAGCGCGGGCAGGCCGGCTGAGATGGCGAACGCGAGAGTGAGTCTGCGCAGCATGTTCGTTCCTGAATGCCTGAAGATCGGCAAGGCTATGTGCGTCGCTCGTCGGGGGTCAATGGCCATGACGCGCCCGCATTGGAGTTTATGCCGGCGCTTGCGTAGACTCCCCCGCAGTTCTTGTCGGGGTGCCCAGACGCGTGGGCTGAGATCGGAGAGTTCCGGATCCCGTTGAACCTGATCAGGTTAACGCCTGCGTAGGGAACAAGATGAACTCGTCCGTCTCTCGGCGAGATCTCTCGCATCTTCAGGTGCGCCGGTCATCCGGAATCCTTTGTTCATCAGGTTCGCTCCGACATTCAGCCGAGGAGCCGCCGATGAACAGCATCCCCCAGCACCTGAGCGAAAGCGCCCAGGTCGATCAGCAATCCATCCAGCCCTTTCCACGTTCGCAGAAGATCTATGTCCAGGGTTCACGCCCGGACATCCGCGTGCCGATGCGCGAGATCAGCCTGGATGTCACGCCCACCGCCTTCGGCGGCGAAACCAACGCCCCGGTCACCGTCTACGACACCTCCGGCCCCTACACCGACCCGACGGTCAGCATCGACGTGCGCAAGGGCCTGGCCGATGTGCGCAGCGCCTGGATCGTGGATCGCGGCGACACCGAGAAACTGCCGGGCCTGTCCTCCGAATTCGGCCAGCACCGTCTCAACGACAGCGAGCTGACCGCCATGCGCTTCGCCCACGTGCGCAACCCGCGCCGCGCCAAGGCCGGCCGCAACGTCAGCCAGATGCACTACGCCAAGCAGGGCATCATCACGCCCGAGATGGAATACGTCGCCATCCGCGAAAACATGAAGCTGGCCGAGGCCCGCGAAGCCGGCCTGCTGGATGCCCAGCACAAGGGCCAGAGCTTTGGCGCGGCGATTCCGAAGGAAATCACCCCCGAGTTCGTGCGTTCGGAAATCGCCCGTGGCCGGGCGATCATCCCGGCCAACATCAACCACACCGAGCTGGAGCCGATGATCATCGGCCGTAACTTCCTGGTGAAGATCAACGGCAACATCGGCAACTCGGCGCTGGGCTCCTCCATTGAAGAAGAAGTCGCCAAACTGACCTGGGGCATCCGCTGGGGTTCGGACACGGTCATGGACCTGTCCACCGGCAAGCACATCCACGAAACCCGCGAGTGGATCATCCGCAACTCGCCGGTGCCGATCGGCACCGTGCCGATCTACCAGGCGCTGGAGAAGGTCAACGGCATCGCCGAGGACCTGACCTGGGAGCTGTTCCGCGACACGCTGATCGAACAGGCCGAGCAGGGCGTCGACTATTTCACCATCCACGCCGGTGTGCTGCTGCGCTACGTGCCGCTGACCGCCAAGCGCGTCACCGGCATCGTCTCGCGCGGCGGCTCGATCATGGCCAAGTGGTGCCTCGCGCATCACAAGGAATCCTTCCTTTACACGCACTTCGAAGACATGTGCGAGATCATGAAAGCCTACGACGTGGCTTTCAGTCTTGGTGACGGCCTGCGTCCCGGCTGCATCGCCGACGCCAACGACGAAGCCCAGTTCGCCGAACTCGATACGCTCGGTGAATTGACCGATATCGCGTGGAAGCACGACGTGCAGGTGATGATCGAAGGCCCCGGCCACGTGCCGATGCATCTGATCAAGGAAAACATGGAGCGGCAGCTCGACAAGTGCCACGAGGCGCCGTTCTACACGCTTGGCCCGCTCACCACCGACATTGCGCCGGGTTACGACCACATCACCTCCGCGATCGGCGCCGCGATGATTGGCTGGTACGGCACCGCGATGCTGTGCTACGTGACGCCCAAGGAGCACCTCGGGCTTCCCGACAAGAACGACGTGCGCGAAGGCATCGTCGCCTACAAGATCGCCGCGCACGCGGCCGATCTCGGCAAGGGCCATCCCGGCGCGCAGGCACGCGACAATGCGCTGTCGAAGGCGCGCTTCGAATTCCGCTGGGAGGACCAGTTCAACTTGGGGCTCGACCCCGACAAGGCCAAGGAATTCCACGACGAAACCCTGCCCAAGGACGCCGCCAAGACCGCACACTTCTGCTCGATGTGCGGCCCCAAGTTCTGCTCGATGAAGATCACCCAGGACGTGCGCGACTACGCGCGCGAACACGGTGTCGAAGCGATCGCGGCGCTGGATGAAGGCATGGCCGAGAAGGCCGCCGAATTCCGCGAGCAGGGTGGGGATGTTTATCGGCCGGCTTGATTGCCTGCATCAATGAATGCGATAGAAACAATGTGTTGGTGGCTTTCACGGACTTGGGGGTAGACTGGCACGACACGCAGCGCAGACACCCAAGGAGTTCGGCATGGCCACCAAAAACCACCCGTTTCTGACCGACATCAAGACCATTCGCAAACGCGCGCGGGAGCACATGCAGCGGGGTGCCGTCACTGCGAGCTACTCGCTCGATCGCGATACGGTGCTGAAGCTCCTCAACGAGGCCTTGGCCACCGAAATCATCTGCGTGTTGCGTTACAAGGCACATGCCTACATGGCGTCCGGGATCAACGCCAA
>DATJDB010000290.1:0-5359 GCA_035497635.1 Pseudomonas sp.
ACTACGTGTTTCGCGGCAAGGTCACCCACGACAGTGGTTATCACTGAGAGTGGAGCGCCTCTGGTGGCGGCGCCTGGCCTGGCTGGCTGGCCTATGGACGGCCAGCGTGCTGACCCTGGCGCTGCTGGCCTGGCTGCTGCGCCTATTGATGAACGCGGCAGGGCTGAGCACGCCGTAGGGGCTGGTTGGCAATTCTTTGTAGGGGCGGCTTCAGCGCGATCCCGCACACCGCAAGTAAGCATCGCGGCTGAAGCCGCTTCTACAGGCCGGGTATTGCCTCAGTGGCAATCCGTTGCGCCTGCTTCGCGGTATTCAAGTACGTCGTCGAGCCGGAAGCTGCCGGGAAAGTCGCGGCACCACTGGCAATCCAGCGCCGGGCCGACCGACCCACGCACCCGGGCAAAGGCTTCCTCGCCGGGCTCGTCCACCAGTTCGGCGTAACGCGTCTCCAGGCGCTCGCGTAGGGCGTCATCGGCCACTACCCAGAGCGGCTCCTCAGCCTGGCAAGCAATGAACACCTGCATGCGCGGAGCCATGACCAGATGGCCGGAAACGACCCCGGGCTCATGCGGCGTGGGAGGCGTGGCGGCACAGCCCGCCAGGGCGAAGAGCAGGGCGGTGATAAAGGAGCGGCGCAATGGTCACCTCACTTGGCGGGCGGGCCGCAGGCATCACCAACAGTGACACGCGCTGCCTTCCGGCGATCCGGGGCGGAGCCGCGAGCTGACCCGCGGCACGCTGGCCAGGGCAGGGGGTCAGAAGGTGAAGCTGACTCCGAAGCTCAGCAGGTCAATCTCGTCCACGAGATTGATCCACTCCATGCTGGCGCTGACGTTCTGCGACAGGTACAGGTCCAGGCCCAGGCCGGCGCTGAAGTCGTGGTCGGACCAGACATGTACCGGGCTGGTGCGGTTGTAGATTTTGCCTTCCGCGCGGGAGTAGCCGCCGATGACGTAGGCCGAGAACTGCGGGCCGAGCGGCAGGAGCAGCTTGCCGTAGACGCCGACATAGTTGTCGATTTCGTAGGTCAGGCCACTAATGCTGTCATCGGTCAGGCCGGTGCCCAGGCGGGCTTCAACGGCGAGATTCTGGCTGGGCTGGAAGCCCAGCTTGTAACCCAGGGACGTCAGGTCGGTGTGGTTGATTTCCGCACGGGAAACCATGGCGCCGGCGTACGGGCCGATCTGGGCTTGTGCGGTAGTGGCGGCGAATGTCGACAGCCCGACTGCGAATACGGCGACTTTCAAAGCGCTTTTCATAATGGCCTCGTAGGTGAAAAACCTCGCGATCATAGCCTGCCGCCATCAAACGCTTCAATGTTACGGATTTTGCCGGCCTAGACGGGTAGAACCCGGTAACGGCTCTGCACGAAGCCGAACGGATAGGCCTGCGAGGATTCGAGCTTCAGCGGCCCAGCGACGCCGGCGCGCCCGAACAGCGAAATACCGTCACCTAGCAGCAGCGGCACGGTAGTGAGAATCAGGGTTTGTACCAGGCCATGGCGCAGGAAGCTGCGAATCAGTTGCTCATCATCAAGGAACGCCTGGCGGTGGCCCAGTTTCTGCAGATGCCGGGCTAGCTCCTTGGGTGGGCGGGTTTCCAGCGTCACGCTGGCAGGCACCCCGGCCGGCAGGCTTTCCAGGCCGCGGCAGACCACGAATACCGGCTTGTTCCCGTAGGGCCACTGCGGGAAGCACAACGCCTGTTCCAGGGCGCGCCGGCCAATGACCAGTGCATCCATGCCGGCCAGGAACTCCTGGTAGCCGCAATCCTCGCCCTCCGGCACCTGGCGGGTCAGATCCAGCAACCAGCCGATGCCGCCCTGGGCGTCAGCAACATAGCCATCGAGGCTGATGGCGGTAAAGACGGAAAATTTCACGTTCACTCCCCTGTGAGCCGCTGGCACGCGAAATAGCGTAGCCGTCGATTCGCCAGGGGAGGGTGGCGGTGGGCAGTTACAGCCCCAGCTTCTGCGCCACGTAGTCGGCGTCCTTGTCGCCGCGACCGGACAGGTTGACCAGGATGTGCTGGTCCTTCGGCAGCTTCGGTGCGGCGCGCATGGCCCAGGCCACGGCATGGGCGCTTTCCAGCGCCGGAATGATGCCCTCGGTGCGCGACAGGGTCATGAAGGCATCCAGGCATTCCTGGTCGGTGACCGACTGGTAGTCCACGCGGCCGATGTCCTTCAGGTAGCTGTGCTGCGGGCCGACACCCGGGTAGTCCAGGCCGGAGGCGATGGAGTGCACGGCAGCGGGTACGCCCGGCGCGTCTTCCAGCACGTAGCAGGCCATGCCGTGGATCTCGCCGGGTTTGCCGATCGACAGGGTGGCGGCATGGCGGCCGGGCTTGTCCACGCCTTCGCCCGCCGGCTCGACGCCCACCAGGTGCACACCCTCGTCATTGAGGAAGGCGGTGAACAGACCCATGGCGTTCGAGCCGCCACCCACGCAGGCGGCCGCATGATCGGGCAGGCGACCATGCTTGGCCTGGAACTGCTCGCGCGCCTCGTTGCCGATGATCGACTGGAAGTCGCGGACCATCTTCGGGAACGGGTGCGGGCCGACCACCGAGCCGATGGCATAGATGTAGTTCTCGGGGTCCTTGAGGTACTCCTCGAATGCGCTATCCACCGCTTCCTTGAGCGTCGCCGCGCCACGGGTCACCGGCACCAGCTTGCAGCCGAGGATCTTCATCTTGGTGACGTTGGGGTGTTCCTTCTCGATGTCCACCTGGCCCATGTGGATCTCGCAGGGAATGCCCACCAGCGCGCAGGCGGTGGCCAGGGCCACGCCGTGCTGGCCGGCGCCGGTTTCGGCGATCACCTTCTTCTTGCCCATGAACTTGGCCAGCAGCGCCTCGCCCAGGCAGTGATTGATCTTGTGCGCGCCGGTGTGGTTCAGGTCTTCGCGCTTGAGGTGGATCTGCGCGCCGCCGAGTTTTTCAGACAGACGCTTGGCATGGAAGATCGGGCTCGGCCGCCCGACGTAGTCGGTGAACAGGCTGGCCAGTTCCTGCTGGAAGTCCGCACGCTGACGGATTTCCTCGTAGGCGGCGTTGATGTCGTCCATCGTCTGCTTGAGGTGCGGCGGTACCAGTTGGCCACCATAAGGGCCGAAATGGCCGCTGGCGTCGGGCATGGGGGCGAAGCGCAAGTCATGGGTCATGGGCGTGCGAGTCCAGGTTGGGGCCGATGGGATCGGCAGTTTATCGAGAGAACAGTCGTTCCGGCCTGCGGCAGATCAGCCTGCGGGCCATTCCTGTGCATCGGCGCTGGCGATCGTCGAACCGCGCGGGTCGTCCAGCGGATGCAGGCTGACCGGCATGCGGCTCAGCCGTTCCAGTAGCCGGCTTTCGCGGCGCAGCGGCCACCAGTCGTACAGGTACATTTCCACCGGGCGCCAGAGTGCGACCCAGCCGATCACCATCAGCCCCTCGGCGAGGGTCTGGGCAAGCAGGTTGTCGAGGGCACCGATCAGGTTGACCAGCAGCATGCAGGTCGCCATGAAGGACAGGCCCAGCAGCGTGGTGCGATGGGCCATGCGCAGGTGTTCGCGCAGGCGGCGCTGGCTGTGCTCGGTCTGCCAGGCGAAGTGAAAGCACACGGTGTGGCGAGCGCGCTCGGCGATCTCGGCGGACAGCTCGCCGGCCGGCAACCAGAGGTTCAGGGCCAGCGGCTCCTGCGCCGGCAGCTCGCGACAGGCGTCGATGATGTAGCGTTCGGCATCCGGGTCCAGATCACGCCGGGTGAACGGCGAAGGGTCGCGGGTATCGGCCAGTTGTTGCAGGCGATCCAGGCGCAGGTCGATCTGCCAGGTGTCGCCTTCGCGGCGATAGGGAGTGTTCATGCGGATTCCGGGACGGGGAGTGGGTGAATTCTACGTCGCCCACCCCCGCTCACGGCAACTCGCGGATAGTCACAGACGCTCGGCAGTCGCCGCGCGTGGTTACATGGCGCCGGTGTAGCCGCCATCGACCTGCAGCACGGTGCCGGTCACGAACGACGAGGCGTCCGAGGCGAGCCACAGGCTGCCCTGGGCAACTTCGTCGGGCTGGCCGAAGCGTTCGAGCACGCTGAGCTTCTTGGCGAACTCGTGGCGGTCGAGTCCCGCCTCCTCAAGCGACGTCTTGAGCATCGGTGTGTCAATCGCACCGGGCGACACGGCGTTCACGCGGATGTTGTGCCGGCCGTATTCCATCGCTGCGTTCTTGGTCAGGCCGTTCACGCCGTGCTTGGCGGTGACGTAGGCGATGGTGTTCGGCTGCGGACGGAAGCCCGAGACCGACGAGATGTTGATGATTGAGCCGCCGTCACCCTGCGCCACCATCTGGGCGAGTTCGTATTTCATGCACAGGGCCGTGCCCTTCAGGTCGACGGACATCAGGCGATCCCAGTAGGCCTCGTCGAATTCGGCGACCGGTGCGTTGTCGGGCTTGAGCGCTGCGTTGTTCACCGCCGCATCCAGGCGGCCGAAGCGCTCGACGGCGAAGGCGACCATGCGCTGCACCTGCTCGGACTGCGAGATGTCGACCTTTATGAAGGCGGCCTCGCCCCCGTTGGCCACGATGGACTCCGCGACCTGCGCGCCGAGCGCTTCGTTGAAATCGGCAAGTACGACCTTCGCGCCCGCCTCGGCGAACAGCCTCGCCGTCGCCTCGCCCATGCCCATCGCGGCACCGGTCACGATCGCGACCTTGCCTTCCAGAACCGGGAAAACCTTTCTGTTCACCTGAGCCATGATGTCTTTCCTTCGCTTGCCAATGTGCAAGGGATTGAACCCGATATGTGCGTCAAGGCCAAGCATCAAGCCGAGGCGAAGGCCCGAGATAGACGTCTTCGGCAGCCCGTCTTTCGCGCGCCCATGAAAAAGCCCCGCATGGGCGGGGCCTCCGGGCAGAGCTGGGGATGGTCAGATCCGCTCGGCCCACAGGTCGTATTCGTCGGCATCCACCACGCGCACGCGCACCGTGTCGCCGGGCGTGAGGGTCGGGTCGGCGATGAACACATTGCCGTCGATTTCCGGCGCGTCGGCCCAGGAGCGCGCCACCGCGCCTTCATGGTCCACCTCATCGACCAGCACCTCGATCTCGGTGCCAATCTTGCGCTGCAGGCGCGCGGAAGAAATCGCCTGCTGATGCGCCATGAAGCGCTCCCAGCGCTTCTGCTTGATGTCATCCGGCACCGGTTCCAGGCCCAGGTCCTCGGCCGGCGCGCCTTCCACAGGTGAATACTGGAAGCAGCCGACGCGGTCGAGCTGGGCTTCGGTCAGCCAGTCGAGCAGGTATTGGAAATCTTCCTCGGTCTCGCCGGGAAAACCGACGATGAAGGTGGAGCGAATGGTCAGCTCCGGGCAGATCTCGC
>DATJDB010000291.1:0-3356 GCA_035497635.1 Pseudomonas sp.
ATGCCGGCCAGCGGAGTCGAACCCCCAGCACGATTCTTGACCCCACCACCGTCGGCCGGGATAAACCCGGCCCCACACAGGAGCGGTGCCGGCTTCTTGCCTGTGGGGCGGCGCATCACCCCTTCCCGCCGCAGTCGCTCCCGCGTAGGGTTGCTCCCATGATCGAAATCATCGAACACCTGCGCGACCTGCCGCCCGCTGACTGGGACGCGCCTTTGCCCGCCACGCAGCCTTTTCTGAGCCACACGTTCCTCTCCTGCCTGGAGGACAGCGGCGCCGTTGGCCCGGGGACCGGCTGGATGCCGGCGCACCTGCTGCTGCGCGACGCCGAGGGGCGGCCGGTCGCGGCCGCGCCGAGCTACCGCAAGACGCATTCCTACGGCGAGTATGTGTTCGACTGGGGCTGGGCGGATGCCTGTCGGCGCGCCGGTATCGCCTATTACCCCAAGCGATTGACCGGTGTGCCGTTCACGCCGGTACCGGGGGCGCGACTGCTGGGGTCACCGGCGGCGCTCACGCGATTGCTCGAAGCGGGGGAGGCGCAGCTGGCCGAGCAGGGGGAATCCGGCTGGCACATCAATTTTACCCGCTCGGCGGATGACGCGTTGCTCGTGGGACGCTCTGGCTGGCTGGAGCGCCTGGGTTGTCAGTTCCACTGGTTCAATCGGGACTATCGCGACTTCGCGGACTTCCTCGACAGCCTGAACTCACGCAAGCGCAAGCAATTGCGCAAGGAACGCGATCAGGTGGCCGGGCAGGGCATCGATTTCGAATGGCGCGACGGCCATTCAATGAGTGAGGCGGAGTGGGATTTCGTTTATGCCTGCTACGCCAATACGTACACAGTGCGAGGCCAGGCGCCCTACCTGACGCGCATCTTCTTCAGCCTGCTGGCTGAGCGCATGCCCGACGCGCTGCGTGTGGTCCTGGCCCGGCAGCGGGAACGGCCGGCGGCCATGGCGTTTTCATTGCAGGACGATGACTGCCTGTACGGGCGCTATTGGGGTTGTCTTGCCGATTTCGATCAGCTGCATTTCGAGACCTGCCTGTATCAGGGCATCGACTGGAGCATCAAACAGCGGCTGGCGCGTTTCGAGGCCGGAGCGCAGGGCGAGCACAAGTTGCTGCGTGGCTTCGAGCCGGTGCTGACACGCTCCTGGCATTACCTGCTGCATCCCGGTCTGCACGCGGCGGTGGCCGGGTTTCTTGAGGAGGAGCGGGTGGCGGTTACCGCCTATCTGGAGGAGGCCAGGGCGCATCTGCCGTACAAGAAGAGCCTGTAACCGTCCGAGAATGTCATAGGAGCGGCTTCAGCCGCGATTGATGCTGTGCAGAGCTATCGCGGCTGAAGCCGTTCCTACGATTCCTAAGCCTCGGTGGGCGACGTTGATCGCCCCACGGTTACTGCTGCAGCCGCTTGGCCGAAATGATCTCCACCGTTTCGCGGGGCACGTTCTGGTGCATGCCGCGATTGCCGGTCGGCACCTGGGCGATCTGGTCGACCACGCCCATGCCGCGTACCACCTTGCCGAACACCGCGTAGCCGAAGTCGCGCGGGCCGTGGTTGAGGAATTCGTTGTCGCTGTGATTGATGAAGAACTGGCTGGTGGCCGAGTCGCGCACTTGGGTGCGGGCCATGGCCAGGGTGCCGCGCTCGTTGCGCAGGCCGTTATCCGCCTCGTTGCGGATCGGCGCGCTGGTCGGCTTCTGGCGCATCTGCGCGTCGAAGCCGCCGCCCTGGATCATGAAGCCCGGAATCACCCGGTGGAACACGGTGCCGTCATAGAAGCCCTTGTCCACGTATTCCAGGAAGTTCTTCACGCTGACCGGCGCCTTCTCCTGGTTCAGCTCGATCTCGATCTCGCCCAGGCTGGTGGCCAGCAGCACGCGTGGGTTGTCGGCGGCCAGCAGGTGCGAGGTGAACAGCAGAGCGCAGGCGCCCAGGGTCAGTTTTTTCAGCATGATGTGCGTCCTTGAGGGGTTTTGAATGGGTGGGAGCATAGAGGCTGACGGGAAATCTGCGAAGGGGGTCAGTCCGTCTTCTCCGGACAGGTCTCGTCCGGGTCGGCGTCCGCGAAGGTCATGATCGACTCCACCAGAATCTGCGTTGCCGGGCCCAGCGGCTTGTCCTTGTTGGCATACAGGCGAAAGCGGGGCCGGTGAATGCCGCCCTGGGGAAGCGGCAGCTCCTTGAGCCGGCCCTCGCACAGTTCGCGGACGATGACCGGGCGCGGCAGCCAGGCGAAGCCCAGGCCGCGGCGCACGAACAGCGCGGCAGTGGCCATGCTGCTGACCGTCCAGCGCTGTTCGGCGCCGAGCCAGCCGACATCCATGGTCTGGCCCCGGCCGGAATCGCGGATGACGATCTGCAACTGGTTCTCCAGATCCTGCGAGGTCAGTTCACGGCGCAGCTGATGCAGGGGGTGTTCCGGGTGCGCCACGGCCACGAATTCTACGGTGCCGAGCTCGGTGCCCAGGTAGCCGGGGATCTCCAGACTGGAAATAGCCAGGTCGGCGGTGCCTTCGCGCAGCACATCCACCACGCCGGACAGCACTTCCTCACGCAGGCGTACCCGGCAACCGCCGCTCTTGGGCATGAAATCGGTCAGCGCCCGGGCGATGCGTCCGGTGGGGAAGGCGGCGTCGATCACCAAACGCACCTCGGCCTCCCAGCCCTGCTCCAGTTGATGGGCCAGATCCTCGATCTGCCCGGCCTGCTTGATCAACTGACGCGAGCGGCGCAGCAATACGGCGCCGGCTTCGGTCAGTACCGCCTTGCGACCTTCGATGCGCAGCAGCGGTACGCCCAGCTGTTCCTGCATGCGCGCAACGGTATAGCTGACCGAGGATTGCGAACGGTGCAGCACTTCAGCGGCCTGGGCAAAGCCGCCGTGGTCAACCACGGCCTGCAGGGTTCGCCATTGATCCAGGGTGACGCGGGGCGCTTTCATGGGGCTGACGCTCGGTGAAATGGAATGCGGTCGAGCCTAGAGAGCGGCAGCGGATTAATCAACTGAGTCGATTGAAATCAGCAGAATTATGCGCTTTTTGATCGAAATGACTCTGGGTAGAGTGTGCGCCATTCCTCGAACACCTCTGGAGTCAAAGATGTCCCGCGTACTCGTGATCGAAAGCAGCGCCCGTCAGGAAGGTTCGGTGTCCCGCCAGCTGACCCAGACCTTCGTCGAGAACTGGAAACAGGCCAATCCGGCTGACAGCATTCAGCTTCGCGACCTGGCCAAGCAGCCGCTGCCGCACCTGGACATGGACCTGCTCGGTGGCTGGATGAAGCCTGCCGGCCAGCAGAGTGCCGCCGAGCAGGCCGCCGCGCAGCGCTCCGACGCGCTGGTCGCCGA
>DATJDB010000292.1:0-25853 GCA_035497635.1 Pseudomonas sp.
GGCGGCCTGGCGCAGCAGGTCGATCACCGGCGTGAAGGACTCGTAGGGGTGCAGCAGCAGGATGTCCTGCTTGGCCACCACGTTGAAGATGTTTTCGGCGTTCTGCAGCGGCTTGGGAATGCTCGGCGTGAACGGCGTGTACTGCAGCTCCGGATGACCATCCAGGCCGGTGATACTGAACAGCCGGGTCAGGTTGACCGGGCCGTTGACCTTGTACAGCTCACACTCGCCCAGGTTGAACTGGCGCAGCAGGTAGTTGGACAGGTGCGCCGGGCAGTTGTCGGCCACCTCTAGGCGCACCGCGTCACCGTAGCGGCGCGTCAGCAGCTCGCCGCGCAGGGCACGGGCCAGGTCCTCGACGTCCTCGTCCAGCGCCAGGTCGGCGTTGCGCGTCAGGCGGAACTGGTAGCAGCCCTTGACGCTCATGCCATGGAACAGGTCGTCGGCATGGGCGTGAATCATCGAAGAGAGGAACACGAAGTTGTCGCCGGCGCCGCCGACATCCTCGGGAATACGGATCAGCCGCGGCAGCAGCCGCGGCGCCGGCAGAATGGCCAGGCCGGAATCGCGACCGAAGGCGTCCACGCCTTCCAGCTCGACGATGAAGTTCAGGCTCTTGTTCACCAGCAGCGGGAACGGGTGGGTCGGGTCCAGGCCGATCGGCGTCATGATCGGCGCGATTTCCTCGCGGAAGTAACGACGAACCCAGGCCTTGATCTTGGTGTTCCACTGCCGACGGCGGATGAAGCGGATCTGCTGCGTGGCCAGCTCGGGCAGCAGTACGTCATGCAGGATCGAGTACTGGCGATCGACCTGCTCATGGACCACCTCGCCGATACGCGCCAGCGCCTGGTGCGGCTGCAGGCCGTCGGCGCCGGCCTGCTCGCGGGCGAAGTTGACCTGCTTCTTCAGACCGGCGACGCGGATCTCGAAGAACTCGTCCAGGTTGCTGGAAAAGATCAGCAGGAACTTCAGCCGCTCCAGGATGGGATAGGACTCGTCCAGCGCCATGTCCAGCACGCGGATGTTGAACTGCAGCTGGGACAGCTCGCGGTGGATATACAGGCTGGTGTCATCCAGGTTGCTCACCATGGCGACAGGCGGCTCGGGCGCTACCGGCAGTGCGTCGACCTGCGGCGCCTCGACCCCTTTCAGCAGCTCGGGGGTTTTACTGTCGATAGATACGTCGGTGTTCATCTCGATTCCCTGTTGATCGGCGAAAGGGTTAGCGGACCGTGCGGACCCCTAACCCTGTTGTTGCAGCAGTTGCGCGGCGCGCACCGCGAAGTAGGTGAGGATGCCATCGGCCCCGGCGCGCTTGAAGCCGACCAGGGACTCCAGAATCACCGCCTCGCTCAGCCAGCCGTTCTGAATGGCCGCCATGTGCATGGCGTACTCACCGCTGACCTGGTAGGCGAAGGTCGGCACCTTGAAGGTGTCCTTGACCCGCCAGACGATGTCCAGATAGGGCTGGCCGGGCTTGACCATCACCATGTCGGCACCCTCGGCGAGGTCGGCGGCCACCTCGTGCAGCGCCTCGTCACCGTTGGCCGGGTCCATCTGATAGGTGTTCTTGCTGCCCTTGCCCAGGTTGCCGGCCGAACCCACCGCGTCGCGGAACGGGCCGTAGTAGGCGCTGGCGTATTTGGCCGAGTAGGCGAGGATGCGCACGTTGACGTGGCCGGCGATTTCCAGCGCCTCGCGGATCGCCTGGATGCGGCCGTCCATCATGTCCGACGGGGCCACCACCTGAGCGCCGGCTTCGGCATGGGACAGCGCCTGGCGCACCAGCGCATCGACGGTCACGTCGTTCTGCACGTAGCCGTCTTCGTCGAGGATGCCGTCCTGGCCGTGGGTAGTGAACGGGTCCAGCGCCACGTCGGTGATCACTCCCAGTTCCGGGAAGCGTGCGCGCAGGGCGCGGGTAGCGCGCTGCGCGATGCCGTCCGGGTTCCAGGCTTCGGCGGCGTCCAGCGATTTGCTCTGCGCCGGGGTCACCGGAAACAGCGCCAGCGCCGGAATGCCCAGCGCCACCCACTGTTCGGCTTCCTTGAGCAGCAGGTCGACGGACAGCCGCTCCACGCCGGGCATGGACGGCACCGCTTCGCGGCGGTTCTCGCCGTCGAGCACGAACACCGGCAGGATCAGGTCGTCCACGCTCAGCCGGTTCTCGCGCACCAGACGGCGGGAAAACTCATCCTTGCGGTTGCGGCGCAGGCGGGTGGCGGGGAACAGGCGATCGGCGGGGGTGTAGCTCACGGCACGTTACTCCAGGCGCCTCGCGGGCGCGTGTGTGAAGAGTTAGCGGCATCATCATGACAATCTGATGACAGTCCGCACACCGCCCGCAGGCGGTGCGTCAAGCCAGCATTGTCGGCCAGCCGCCGCTCTACGTCGAGCCATGCGCGGCGACGTCCGGCATGCAACGGCGTTTCACCGCGGCACTCCAAGCAGGGGCCTCGCCCACCTGGCATTCACGCAGTAGGATGACGGCATCCGCCGCCGCGGCGACACAGCGGCAGCGCACCCAGTGAACCGATACAGGAGATCAGCATGCACAAGAAAGTCGTTGTCATTCTTTCCGGCTGCGGGGTGTACGACGGAGCGGAAATCCACGAGAGCGTGCTCACCCTGCTGCGCCTGGACCAGCGCGGCGCGCAGGTGCAGTGCTTCGCGCCGAACGTCGAACAGATGCATGTCATCGATCACTACCGTGGCGATGAAATGAACGGTACGCGCAACGTGCTGGTCGAGGCGGCGCGCATCGTGCGCGGCAATATCAAGGATCTGCGCGAGGCGCGGGTCGAGGACTTCGACGCGCTGATCCTGCCCGGCGGCTTCGGCGTAGCCAAGAACCTCAGCGACTTTGCCGTGAGCGGCGCCAGCTGCACGGTGCAACCCGACGTATTGGCCTTTACCCAGGCCTTCGCCCAGGCCGGCAAGCCGATCGGCCTGGTCTGCATCGCCCCGGCACTGGCGGCGAAGATCTTCGGCGAGGGCGTGCAATGCACCATCGGCAACGATGCCGATACCGCCGCCGCCATGGAAAAGATGGGCGCGCGCCATCAGGAGTGCACGGTGGAAGACATCGTGGTCGATCAGCGCCACAAGCTGGTCAGCACCCCGGCCTATATGCTGGCCAAGTCCATCAGTGAGGCCGCCACCGGCATCAACAAGTTGGTGGACGAGGTACTGATCCTCGCCGAAGGCTGATAACAGGTCATAGTGGACAAACTGCCGGCTCGCTGCGCCAGGCTACTGGCCAGCAACGCCGCTTCCGGGCGAGCCTGCGCTTCCCGCCCTCCCGGAGCCCCGTCGATGCCTCTGTCCTCCAACGAAGAGCTGTATACCGCCATCGACCAGTTCTTCGCCCGCATACCCTTCAACCAGCAACTGGGTATCGAGATCGACAGCCTGACCCGCCAGCAGGTGCTGATCCATATGCCGATGCGCGCCGAGCTGATCGGCAACTTCGTGCAGGGCATCCTGCATGGCGGCGCCATCGCCACGCTGCTCGACGTGGCCGGCGGGGCCATGGCGCTGATCGGCGCCTACGAACGGCTGAACGAGCTGCCGGTTCTCGAGCGCATGGCGAGGCTGGCACGACTGGGCACCATTGACCTGCGCATCGACTACCTGCGCCCCGGCCGAGGCAACACCTTCGTCGCCAGCGCGGTACCGCTGCGCGAGGGCAACAAGGTGGCGGTGGTGCGCAGCGAACTGCATAACGAGGACGGGATGCTGATTGCGGTGGGTACCGGCACCTATCTGTGCGGGTAGCGGCCCTTCGGTTTTTCAAGGAGCGGCTTCAGCCGCGATGCTTTTCGTGCAGATGCACCCCAAGAGCTCGCGACTGAAGTCGCTCCTACGGGCCCGTGCGCTTCACTGGAAAAAGACATAAGAACATAATTTTTTATTCCTTCTGATTCGGAGCCGGGCTTTTTACACTGGCGCCCGCAAATCGTCAGGAGGCCGTCATGTCCCGTTCCATCCCCCACTATCTGATCGTTCCCGGCTGGCAGGGCTCGCCGGCCGAGCACTGGCAGAGCCATTGGCAGCGCCTGCTGCCGAATAGCACGCGGGTGGAGCAGGACGACTGGATGCAGCCGCAACAGGCCGACTGGGTCAGCCGCCTGGAAGACGCCATCGCCCAGGCGCCCGGCCCGGTGATCCTGATCGGCCACAGCCTGGGTTGCGTGACCATCGCCCACTGGGCGACCCAGGCCTCACCGGAGCTGCGGGAGCGCGTGCGCGGCGCGCTGCTGGTGGCGCCGGCGGACGTGGAGCGCATGGAATGCCCTGAACCGCTGCGCGACTTCGCGCCGTTGCCGCGCCAGCCGCTGCCGTTTCCCAGCCTGCTGGTGGCCTCGGACAACGACCCGGCGGCCAGCGCGCCGCGCGCGCTGGAGTTGGCACGGGACTGGGGCTCGGAATCCACGCTGCTCAGCGGCGTCGGGCACATCAATGTCAAATCGGGACATCGGCGCTGGGAACTGGGCTTCCAGTGGCTCTATCGCCTGCAGCAGCGCATCGATGAACAGGTGCGTCGCTGCGCCTGAGCGAGACGATTAGCCGCGCGCCAGCCGGGTCAGCACACGGTCCAGGGCATTGGCGAAGGCCTGGCGATCCCGCTCGGAGTAGGCCGCCTGGCCGCCGCCCATCTGGCCCTGATCGCGTAGATCGGTGAACAGGTTGCGCAGCGCCAGGCGCTCGCCCATGTTGCGCTCATCGAATTCGCGACCGCGCGGATCCAGCGCGGCGACACCCTTTTTCACCAGCCGGTCGGCCAGCGGAATGTCGCTGCAGATGACCAGCTCGCCCGGTTCGGCATGTTCAACCAGATAATCGTCGGCCGCATCCGGCCCGCTGGGCACCACGATCAGGCGCACGCAGGCGAACGCCGGCTTGGTCTGCGCCTGACCGGCGACCAGCCACACCTCGTGCTCACGCTTGAGGGCGAACTTGATCACCAGCTCGCGGGCCTGCCGTGGGCAGGCATCGGCATCGATCCAGATGCGCATGTCAGGCCGGCGCTCGGCGCACGGTGGCCAGCAACGCGGCGGCGGCCATGAACAGCGCGCCAAAGGTGCGATTGAGCAGGCGCTGCTGGCGCGGCGAGCGCAACAGGCGCAGCACCCGCGCCGCCAGTCCGGTGTAGCCGGCCATCACCAGCAGATCCACGGCAATCATGGTCGCAGCGATGATCAGGTACTGGGCGAGCAGTGGCTGACGCGGGTCGAGGAACTGCGGGATCACCGCCAGGATGAAGACGATCGCCTTGGGGTTGCCGGCATTAACCAGAAAGCCGCGCAATACCAGGCTCAGCGGCCGGCCGAGGGGCCGGGCCGTGTCGGTTTCAGCCAGCTCGCCCGCCGGCGCGATCCACTGCTTCCAGCCCAGGTACAGCAGGTAGGCGACGCCGAACCACTTGATCAGCCCAAAGGCCAGTTCCGATGTGGCCAGCACCGCGCCCAGGCCGGCGGCAACGATGGCGATCTGCAGCGCCAGCGCCAGCTGCAGGCCCAGTACGTTCCAGTAGCCGCGCCAGAAGCCGTAGCGCAGGCCACAGGACATCGAGGCGATGGCCCCAGCGCCGGGCGACAGGCTGATTACCCAGCAGGCAGCAAAAAAGGCGAACCAGGTTTCCCAGGCCATGATGGGGACTCCTCGATCAGTCCGGCAGATCCTTGTTGAGTTTCAGCGGGTCACGCAGCTTGCGGCGCATGGCCCGGCGCATGCGGATGTTCAGCGCCTCGACGCCCAGCGAGAAGGCCATGGCGAAGTACACATAGCCCTTGGGCACATGCACGTCGAAGGCTTCGGCGATCAGCAGCGTGCCGACCACGATCAGGAACGACAGGGCGAGGATCTTCAGGGTCGGGTGCTTGTCGATGAACTCACTGATGGTGCCAGCGGCCAGCATCATCACCAGCACGGCGATGACGATGGCGGCGACCATCACCGGCACGTGCTCAACCAGGCCGACAGCGGTGATCACCGAGTCCAGGGAGAAGATGATGTCGATCACCGCGATCTGCAGAATGATGCTCATGAAGCCGGCCTTGGCCGCGCCACCGCCGCCTTCATGGGATTCCTCCTCACCCTCGACGCTGTGCCAGATTTCCAGGGTGCTCTTGAACAGCAGGAACAGTCCGCCGAAGAACAGAATCAGGTCGCGACCCGAGACGCCTTCACCCATGACGGTGAACAGGTCGTTGGTCAGGCGCATCACCCAGGCGATGGACAGCAGCAGGAGGATACGCGTACCCATGGCCAGCGCCAGGCCGTAGAAGCGTGCCTTGGGCTGCTGCGCCTTGGGCAGGCGCGACACCAGAATGGAAATGAAGATGATGTTGTCGATGCCCAGGACGATTTCCAGGGCGGTCAGGGTCAGAAACGCCACCCAGATTTCCGGGTTGGTCAGCCATTCCATAAAAGTCAGATCTCGCGTTTGAGGCTGGAAAGTTCGGTCCCGCGCCAGCGGCGCACAACCTTTTGGAAAAACAGCGTATTGGGTATCTGCAGTAGGCAGCCCTGGCTGCCTTCGCTGAGGTCTTCGAGGGTGGTGTAGAGCAGGTTGATGTCCACGACCCGACCTTTGACACCGGGTTTGTCGGCGCTTTCCAGCACCTCCAGCTGATCGCCGACCCGGAACGGGCCGGCGGTGAAGATCAGCAGGGCACAGAACAGGTTGGACAACACGCTCCAGGCGGCGAAGAAGGCCACCGCCGCCACCGCCGCAAAACCGGTCAGCGCCGTCCACAGCACGGTGGCCGACACGCCCAGACGTTCCAGCACCATGAGCACGGCGCTGCCCATGATCAGCCAGCTGAGCATGCCGCGCAGCGGCATCAGCAATTCCATGGGCAGGCGGTAACGCTCGCCGATACGCACGATGAAGCGGCGCAACAGGCGCTGCAGCACCCAGGCCAGCACCAGAATCAGCACGATCTGCAATCCGGGCACGAGAATGCCGAACCATTCCTGGGCCCACAACGGCAACCACGTTTTCATTGACTGTCCTCCAGCTCCGCCTGCAGCGCCTCAAGGGCTTCCAGGCGTTCCAGCCAGGCTTCTTCCAGCTGGGCCTCGCGCGCCTTGAGAGTGCTTTGTTCGGCCAGTTGCTGCTTGAGCTCGTCCTTGCGGACCGCTTCATACAGCTGCGGGTCGGCCAGGCGGGCTTCGATCGCCGCCAGTTTTTCGTGCACCTCGCCAAGCTGCTTTTCCAGCTTGTCCGCCTCGCGCTTGTGCGGCGCCAGTTGCTGGCGCAACGCGGCGGCCGCCTGGCGCTGGGCGCGCTTGTCGGTGCGTTCGCCGACCGGTTCGGCGGAGGCCGGCTGCTGGCGGGCGCGGAAATCCACCAGCCAGCGGGCGTAATCCTCGAGGTCGCCCTCGAATTCCCGCACGCGGCCCTCGGCCACCAGCAGGAACTGGTCGGTGGTGCTCTTGAGCAGATGGCGATCGTGGGAGACCACCAGCACGGCACCCTCGAACTCCTGCAAGGCCATGGTCAGCGCCAGGCGCATTTCCAGGTCCAGGTGGTTGGTGGGTTCGTCGAGCAGCAGCAGGTTGGGCCGCTGCCAGGCAATCAGCGCCAGGGCCAGGCGGGCCTTCTCGCCGCCGGAGAAGTTGAGCACCGGCTCGTCACAGCGATTACCGCGAAAGTCGAAGCCGCCGAGGAAGTCGCGCAGCACCTGCTCGCGTTCATCCCGAGCGATGCGCTGCAGGTGCAAGAGCGGGCTGGCCTTGGGATCGAGCGAATCCAGCTGGTGCTGGGCGAAGTAGCCCACGGCCAGGTTCTCGCCGCGCTGCAGGCGCCCGCCGAGCGGCTGCAGTTCGCCGGCCAGGGTCTTGATCAGCGTCGACTTGCCGGCGCCATTCGGGCCGAGCAGGCCGATCCGCGCACCGGGCACCAACTGCAGTTTTACCTGTTCCAGCACCGCACGCTCGCCGTAGCCGAGACGGCCTTCGGCCAGATCCAGCAACGGACTGGAAACTTTCAGCGCTTCGCGGAAAACGAAATCGAACGGCGAATCCACATGGGCCGGCGCCAATTCTTCCAGGCGTTCCAGCGCCTTGAGGCGACTCTGCGCCTGGCGGGCCTTGCTGGCCTTGGCCTTGAAGCGGCGAATGAAGTCTTCCATGTGCGCGCGCTGCGCCTGCTGCTTCTCGAAGGCCTGCTGCTGCTGGGCCAGGCGCTCGACGCGGGCACGCTCGAAGGCCGAATAGCCGCCCCGATACTGAGTGAGCTTCTGCTGCTCGACATGAATGATCTGCTCGACCACCGCATCGAGGAAATCCCGGTCGTGGGAAATCAGCAGCAGGGTGCCTTGATAACTTTTCAGCCAGCCTTCCAGCCAGAGGATGGCGTCCAGATCCAGGTGGTTGGTGGGTTCGTCGAGCAGCAGCAGGTCGGACGGGCACATCAGCGCCTGCGCCAGGTTGAGGCGCATGCGCCAGCCACCGGAGAAGTCGCCGACGCGGCGTTCCATCTGCGCCGCCTCGAAACCCAGACCGGCCAGCAGCTTGCGCGCGCGGGCGTCGGCGCTGTAGCCGTCGGCGTTGTCCATTTCCGTGTGCAGGCGCGCCTGGGCGGCGCCGTCGTGGGTCGCCTCGGCAGCGGCCAGTTCGTGCTGGATGCGGCGCAGCTCGACGTCTCCGTCGAGCACGTAGTCCACGGCCAGACGTTCGAGATCGTCGATCTCCTGGCGCATATGGGCGATGCGCCAGCTGGAAGGGATGTGGCATTCGCCGCCATCGGCGCCCAGCTCGCCACGCAACAGGGCAAACAGGCTGGATTTGCCGGCGCCATTGGCGCCCACCAGGCCCGCCTTCTGGCCGGGATGCAGGGTAAGGTCGGCCTCGTTCAGCAAACGCTGCGGACCACGCTGTAGGATGAGCTTTTCGAGTCGGATCATAAGGCGGCGCAGTTTATCCAGTTTCCTGCGCCGGCGCACCGGGAGCACGATGAGCACAACCCTGTGGAATTTCGCCCTCGGCCTCTATGCCCGTCCCGGCATCGAGCAGGCCTGCTTGCGCCTGCAGGACGAACATGGCGAGGACGTCTGCCTATTGCTGTGCGGCGCCTGGCTGGGCGAACGCGGCGCGGCCTGCACGCCGGCGCGCTGTCTGCAGCTACGCGAGATCGCCGCCGACTGGCAACGCGTAGTAATCACTCCCTTGCGCGAGCTGCGGCGACGCTGGAAGACGATGGCCGGCGAAGATACCGGGCTCGTCGTGCTGCGCCAGCGCCTGGCTACACTCGAACAAGATGCCGAACGTGAGCTATTGCAGCGCCTGGAGGTACTTGGCGCGTCCTGGCCCGACCGGGAGTCGGGCGCGACGCCGCACTGGCTGACCGCGTTGTCCAGCCCGACAACCAACGCGGCGGCGCTGGCCAGCCTGGCGGCCGCCGTCCGGGGTGAAACTTACTGAGGTGCCGCCTTGGGCTTGGCGACGCGGGCCGGTGCCCGTTTCGCCGGAGCCTTTTCCACAGCGGGCTTGGCGACCCGAGGCGCGCGCGGTGCCTTGGCCTTGGCCTTTAGGGCTTCTTCTTCACGCGCGGCCAGCGCCTGGGCAGCCGCCTCGCCAGCCTTGCCGACATGCTGGGCCATGCGCAGGCTGTCCTGGATGTCGGCCTTGAGCTGCGCCAGGTAGTTGCGGGTATCCAGATCGCTGGCCTTCAGCGCATCCAGCAGCAACTCGAACTTCTCGATGCGCGCGCGGGCCTTGGTCTGGGCACCGGTCTTGCCGGCGGCGGCAGCCTTCTCCAGGCCGTGACGCGCCTGCTCGAGCTTCTCCTGGGCCTTGGCGCGCTGGCGGTCCAGCTTGAGCAGCAGCTTTTCGGCGTCGGCCTGGGCCTCGACACAGGCTTTGTCCAGGTGCGTCAGCAGGCTTTGCGACAGTTCCTGCAGCAGGTGCAGCGGGGTTTGCACGGTGTTCTTCTTGGCAGCCATGGGGCTCTCCTGACGATAAATGCCTCCATACTAGCCGTCCGTCCGGACCGGGCATAGGAACACCCTGCAGCATCGGCAGGCGCCTTGACCGGAAGCAACGAAACCCGGGGCCTACCCCTCGACCGCCACCTGCGCATTCTGGCGGTGCGCGTTGTGCAGCACCTCGATCAGGCAATCTTCCAGCTCGAAGCGTTCGCAGAACAGCTGACCGAGATGCTGCAGCTCCTGCGCCAATGCCGGATCGCTTGCACAGCGCCCGGACGGACAACGATCGTTGAAGGCCACCACTTCGGCGGTGATCGCTTCGATACGTGGCTGGATCTGGCTGGCCACTTCCAGGCCGCGCTCGTTATTGAATTCGCGCGCCTCGATGAGCAGTTGCTCATGAACGCCAAAATGCCAGGCGGACACGTAATCGAGCATCAGTTGGCAGAAGCCGCGCAGCGCTTCGGCGCCTTGCGGACCCGGCTGTACGCCCTTGTCGAGAGCGACCAGTTCGGAGACCAGATCCTGCCGCTCGCGCAACCAGCGATCGATCAGTTCATGAACTCCACCCCAGCGCTCCTGGGCGTTTCGGCATCGTTCCAGCATGTCGACCTCGTATGACTCGTCTTCGGCATCAGGACGCGCACCGGCGGTGCCGCGTGCGGGCCACTTTAGGCTCGCCCGCTGGCGCCTTACAAGGCGCAGGCGGGGAAATCTTCATACGGTCGTTTGGTCTTCAGCCCGCGACTGGCGCGGCTTGCGGGACGATCTTGGGATTGAGGATGGGCCGTCAACCGATCAACGGCGACGCAACAGCAGGTACAGGGCGAACAGGATCATGCCGACGAAGGCCAGCAGACTCCATTCCGGAATGCTCATGCCGAACAGCGTCCAGGTGATCTTCGCGCAGTCGGCGCTGCCATGCAGCATCAGGCTGATGACTTCCTGGAACGGCAGCGCTTCGAGCATGTAATCGAGGCTGGGCAGGCAAGCCGGCAACTCATCGGCCGGTACCTGCTGCAGCCAGATCTGCCGCCCGGCCACACCGGCACCCGCACCCGCCATCAGCAGCGCCAGCGCGGCATACACGCGCTGGCCGGTGCGCGCCGGCCCGTGCACGGCGGCGATCAGGCAGACCAGGCCGAAACCGATGACCGCCAGGCGCTGCAGGATGCACAGCGGGCACGGCTCCAGGCCGACGACATGTTCCAGGTAGAGCGCGCCCAGCATGATCAGGACAGTGCCCAGGAAGGCGGCGGAGAACAGCGTGCGGGAACTGGCGCGGAGCATGGTCATACCGGTGGATTGTGCGGGCCGCTACGGTAGAGGAACCCGCCGGGGCATTTCAAGCCTGACGTTCAAGCGTGGGCAGGGCTTCGCTATCGAGCATGGCCAGACCCTCCTGGAACAGTTGGTTGCTGCGCTCCTCTTCGCCCAGGCGTGCCAGCAACCGGGCCAGCTCCGCGCAGGTACGCGGATCACGACGCAGACCGAGGCTCGCCTCGTAATAGTCGCGCGCCTTGCCCCACAGCTGATGGCGAATGCTGATGCGCGCCAGGGCACGCAGCAGCAGCGGATCGCCGGAATGCGCCTTGAGCCACTGTTCGGCCTCATGCAGTTGCTGGCCACTGTCGGCTCCGCGCAGGCGGCCGTAGAGTTCGGCCAGCGCCGGTTCGTATTGCTTGCGCAAGGCCTTGCGCACCAGGGTCTCGGCCTCCACCTCGGCGCCGGCGCGCCCGAGCTGTTCGGCGTACAGGCCGAGCAGCGACATATCGTGCTGCAGACTGTTGCTCAGCAGCGGCCAGGTATCGCGCAGGGCCTGGGCATCGCCGGTACTGCCGACCTCAAGCAGACGCGCCGCCCAGGCTTCGCGCTCCAGTTCGCGCAGTTCGGCGTCGTCGATAACCTTGTGTTTGTGCAGCTCCGGCAGCAGTCCGAGCAGCGCGGCCGGCTTGTGCTGACGACGCTGCACGGCGAGCAGGCGGCGCAGGGTTTGCGGCTGGTGCGGATGGCGCTCGAGCATGGCGGTGAGGGTATCTTCGGCGCCGGACAGGTTGCCGCGCTGCTCCTGCAACTCGGCATGGGTCAGGGCAATGGCCAGTTCCGCGTGGGGCTGACGCTCCAGGGCCAGTTCCAGCAGGGCGTCGCTCTGCTCGTGATCGCCCAACTGCTGGGCAGCACGCGCGGCGGCCAGGTAATAGGGTAGCGGGTGCGGATCCTGTTCGGCAGCCAGGCGCAGATGCTGCAACGCCGGACGCCAGCGGCCCTCGGCCAGTTCGAGCATGCCCAGATCGCTGGCCTTGTGACCACGACGGCGGCGATGGCGGCGCGACCAGGGATTGACCAGGCCGCCGGAAACCATCAGCAGCGTCAGCAGCCTGCGCACCAGCCAGACCAGCAGCCAGAGCACCACAACGATGGCCAGAAACATCCACAGGCTGGATTCGTAACGCAGCCCGCGATAGGCGATCAGCACGTAGCCGCTCCCTTCCGTGATGCCGCGAACCAGCAGGCCCGCGCCCGCCACCAGCAGGATCAGCAGCAGCGTGGCGCGGATCATTGTGCATCCTCCGGCTCGGCAGCAGGCGCTTCACCGCGCGCCTGCTGCCGCTGGTGCAGGTAGGTCTGCAGGCTTTGCAGCGCCGGGCGCAGATCGGGGGTTTCCACCGTCACCGGCTGCTCGGCCAGCTCGGCCAGCCGTTGCGCCAGACTGCGCGCGGCAGGGTTGGCGGTATCGAAATAGCCGTTGAGTACCTCGGCGGCCTGCTGCAGCGCGGCGCCGTAGACCTCTGGCTGACCGTTCAGCGCGGCCCACTGGGCCTGTTGCAGAGCCAGGCTCAGGGCCAGCCGCACCTGCGCCAGATTCTGGCCGGCGAGCAGCGGGCGCAATTCCTGCTCGGCATTCAGCTCGATGCGTAGATAGGGCGAAAGCTTGCGCCAGGCGTATTCCCAGAAACGCTCCTCGGTGGCCTGTTCGGGCGCTTCCAGGGCGCTGCCAGTAAAATGCGGCGACTGGTGCAACAGCCTTTCACCCTGCTCGCGCAGCGCCGCCAGTTGCAGGAACAGACCGTCGCGGTCCGGTTGTGGCAAGGCGCGCAACGTTTCCAGGGCCTTGATCATCTCGCCACGGGCAGCGAAACCCAGCGGATCGTTCTGCGCGCGCAGGATATCGTCGGCAACCTGCACCAGGGCGATCGCACTGGGCAGATCCTGCATAGCCGACAGGCGCAGGATGGCCAGACGCAGCAGGTGTTCGGCCTCGGCCAGCCGCCAGTCCTCTCGGCTGGCGCCGAGCAGGCGGGTGAGGCTCTGGGCCAGGTGTTGCTGGTCGCCCTGCAGGGTCTGCAGCAGTTGGCGCTGTTCGCCCAGCTGTTCCTGACTCGGCAGTTGTTCGAGGCGCTGCTCGACGGCTTGACTGGCCTCGGCGAGTCGTTGTTCGCCCTCGGTCTGGGCGGCCTGCCATTGCTGCTGCTGGCGTTGCTGCTCGGCCAGTTGGGCCTGGGCCTGGCGCTGCAACTGCTGACCCTGCCAGAACGTCCAGCCACCGAGTGCGGCGGCGGCCAAGGCAACCAGCAGAGCGGCGGCCGCCAGCGGCAAGGCGGCACGGCCAGCGGCCGGGCGGGGTTCATTCGACTCGGCGGGGGCGGGAAGAGCGGGGCTTTGCGCGTCGGTTTCGCTCACGGGTACGTCCTATCCTTGTGGGGCCCGATGGGCCTGCAATGCCTGAAGCAGTGCCGTGGCACTGGCGCCACGACAATCGATCACCTGCCGCGCACCGGCCGCGCGGGCCTGTTCGGCGACCCGGGGGCTGGGCACGAACAAGGGTAGCCCAGCCAGTTCCGGCCACGCCTCGCTGGCCAGCTGGCGCAGATGCTCGAAGCCCTGGCCGCTGCTGATCACCAGGCCGTTCAACCGTTCGGCGGCCACGCGTCGTGGCAGTTCGCCGCAAGCATAGTCGGGCAGGCAACGGCGGTAGAGTGGCAAATAGTCAACCGCCACGCCTTGGCCGCGCAGGCGGTCGGCGAGCAATTCCCGGCCAGTGTCGCCACGCATGATCAGCACGCGCGGACTGGGCACCTGCAGGGCTGCGGTGAAGGCTGGGAGTTCGAGCAGCGCTTCGCTGTCATCGCCACCTTCCGGCCAGCTGGCGTGCAAGCCATAGTCGGCCAGTATCTGGCCGGTGGCCGCGCCAACGCTGAACCAGCGTTGGTTGATCGGCGGCTGCGGCCAGTAGGTATCCAGACGCTGCAAGCCGAAGCGCGCGGCCGGCTTGCTGACCACGATCACCGCGCAGTAGCGGTCCAGCTCAAGCAACAGGCCGCGCTGCTCGGCTGTTTCCGGCAGCGGCTCGATATCCAGCAGGGGCATACAGCTGCCGAAAACGCCGTGCTCGGCCAGCTGCGCCGCCAAGGCGGCGCAATCGTCCGCCGGGCGCGTCAGGAGCAGACGCCAGCCGGTCACGGATGGCCGGCCTCGCCATACACTTCGGCCAGAATGGCGGCGGCGCCTTGTTGCAGCAGCGCCTCAGCCACTTCGACGCCCAGCGCTTCGGCGTTCTGACGCGGCGCGCGGGCCTCGGCACGCAGCAGACGGCCGCCGTCGGGCTGGCCAACCAGACCGCGCAGCCACAGGTCATTACCTTCCAGCACGGCATAGCAGGCGATCGGCACCTGGCAGCCGCCGTTGAGGTGTTTGTTCAGTGCGCGCTCGGCAACCACCCGGTCAGCGGTGTCGGCGTGATGCAGCGGCGCCAGCAGGGCATGCACGTCACTATCGGCACTGCGGCATTCGATGCCTACCGCGCCCTGGCCACCGGCCGGCAAACTGTCTTCGGCGCTGATGGAGGAACGGATGCGCGCTTCGAATCCCAGTCGGATCAGACCGGCCGCAGCAAGAATAATGGCGTCGTATTCACCGGCATCCAGTTTGCCCAGGCGGGTGTTCACATTGCCGCGCAGAAACTGGATCTGCAGGTCCGGGCGGCGGGCCAGCAGCTGGGCCTGACGGCGCAGACTAGAGGTGCCAACCACACTGCCGGCGGGCAGCGCATCCAGGGAATCGAAGGTGTTGGAGACGAAGGCATCGCGCGGGTCTTCGCGCTCGCAGATGCAGAACAGGCCCAGGCCCTCGGGAAATTCCATGGGCACGTCCTTCATGGAGTGCACGGCGATGTCCGCCTCGTTCTCCAGCAGGGCGGTTTCCAGTTCCTTGACGAACAGGCCCTTGCCGCCAATCTTGGCCAGCGGCGCATCGAGCAGCTTGTCGCCGCGACTGACCATGGGAACCAGGCTGACCTTCAGGCCGGGATGCGCCTGTTCAAGGCGCGCCTTGACGTGTTCGGCCTGCCAAAGGGCCAGGGCACTCTTGCGGGTGGCAATGCGGATTTCGCGAGACATGGGCAATTCCAGAACGAGAACTGCCGGCATGATAACAGGCCGGGGCCGGGGGCTGGACCGGCCCGGATCAAGGAAAACCTCCGGGCGGTCACTGTCGGAACAGGCCTACAAGTTGTTCATCAGTTTGCGCACGCCGGCCACATGCCGGCGGCTCACCGTCAGCGCCTGATCCTCCAGACCTTTCAGGTACAGCTGGAAATGTCCCAGCGGTGTGCGCTGCAGGCGCTCGATGCGCTCGCGGGACACCAGTGCATTGCGGTGGATGCGCACGAAGCGGTCGCCGAACTCGTCTTCCAGCGCCTTGAGCGGCTCATCCAGCAGCACCTCGCCGCCGGCGTGGCGCAGGGTCACGTACTTGTGATCGGCGATGAAGTAGAGCACCTGCTCCAGCGGAATCAGCTCGATGCCCTTGCGCGTGCGGGCACTGATGTGGGTGCGCGGACCTCCTTCACCGCCGGCCTGCGGGCGCGTCAGCGCGGCCAGTTGCATGCGATTGGGGCGTTGCGCCTTGTGCAAGGCTTCGGCAAGGTCCTCACGGCGCACCGGCTTGACCACGTAGCCGACCGCGCTGACCTGGAAGGCATCCAGGGCGAATTCATCGTGGGCGGTGCAGAAGATTACCGCCGGTGGCGCCTCCTTTTCGCACAGACGCGCCGCCACCTGCAGGCCATCCAGGCCTGGCATGCGAATATCCAGCAGCACCACGTCGGGTTTGAGGCTGTCGATCAACGCCAAGGCTTCCTCGCCATTGGCGGCCGCGGCATCCAGCGCGCGATAACCTTCGATTTCTCCGACCAGGCGTTGCAGACGTTCGCGGGCAAGCGGTTCGTCATCGACGATCAAGACGTTCATAGAGCTCTGGCTTCCTGCGTGAGACTGAAACAAGGATAGCGTAGACAGGTAAAATGCCGTCCGTTACGGCGTTCCACGCTCAGACTCGCGTCAGAGCCAAAAAGTGCCGTCAGTCGGGCTCCAATGTTGGCCAACCCCTGTTGAGTGCCCCGCGACGCCACAGATTCCTGTCCGGGCAACGGGTTGCTCACCTGCAACTGAAAGCACCCCTCGCGCCAGCTGGCCTCGATGCACACCAGGCCGCCCTCGATGCGCGGCGCCACACCATGAATCAGGGCGTTTTCCACCAACGGCTGCAAGGTCAGCGGCGGTATCGGCAGGTCATCCGGCACCCCGTCGACGTTCCACTCCACCTGCAGCCGCGTGCCGAAGCGGTATTGCTCGATGGCCAGGTAGCGCCGCGTCAGAAGCAATTCCTCGCGCCAGCCGACCAGACTGCCCGGCCTGGCGAGGCTGGCGCGGAACAGGTCGGCCAGATCCAGCACCGCCTGTTCGGCCTTGGCCGGGTCGCTGACCACCAGGCTGGCGATGCTGTTCAGGCTGTTGAACAGGAAATGCGGGCGGATGCGCGCCTGCAGCGCCTCGATGCGTGCCTGCAGCTCGGCGCGCTGTTGCAGGCGCCACTGGCTTTGCAGGTAGAAGTAGCGCAGCAGCAGGGTGCTCATGATCAGGCTGATCAGCCCATGGCGCAGATACAGCGTCTGTTCCGCGCTTGGCGGGCCGCCCAGCTCGTGCAACTGGGCCACGCGGGTACAGGTCAGGGTCAGCGCCAGCACCACCAGGCAGCAACCCAGGCCGGCAATCCATGGCCGACAGCGCGACAGCCAGGGCCGCAGCCGGCACAGCACGGCGGCGGAAAGCAGCACGATCCATTGCACGAACAGCGAAGTCAGCGCCAGGCGCACCCAGTCGAAGCCGGCGGTCATCGGCTCGGCCAGCACCAGCACCAGTACCAGCAGCTCGGCCAGCAATACCAGGGCGAGCAGCGCCTCCGGCTCGCAGAGCGCGGGCACGAAGAAATCGTCGGGTGGGGGCGGCCGGGGCGTGAGAAATCGCATGGTGGCCATGTTGACCGGCGGCCGGTGTTGCGTAGCGATCTGGCGCACCGATTCACCAGGCGCAGCGGGCGTTCCGTGACCGGCTCGTCAACCACCGGCGGCAGCGGCGTGGCGGTAGACCCTGCTATCATGCGCCATTCTGTGCGGGGTGCCACCCGCGCGTTGCGAACAGCCGAGAGCCTGCCATGAGTGTCGAGAAAACCAACCAGTCCTGGGGCGGCCGCTTCAGCGAGCCCGTCGATGCCTTCGTCGCCCGTTTCACCGCCTCCGTCGACTTCGACAAGCGTCTGTACCGTCACGACATCATGGGTTCGATCGCCCACGCCACCATGCTTGAGCAGGCGGGCGTGCTGACCATGGCCGAGCGTGACGCCATCATCGACGGTCTGAAGCAGATCCAGGGCGAGATCGAAGCCGGACAGTTCGACTGGCGCGTCGATCTGGAAGACGTGCACATGAACATCGAGGCGCGTCTGACCGACCGCATCGGCATCACCGGCAAGAAGCTGCACACCGGCCGCTCCCGCAACGATCAGGTCGCCACCGACATCCGCCTGTGGCTGCGCGATGAAATCGACACCATCCTCGGCGAAATCACCCGCCTGCAGCAGGGTCTGCTGGAGCAGGCCGAGCAGCATGCCGAAGTGATCATGCCCGGCTTCACCCACCTGCAGACCGCCCAGCCGGTGAGCTTCGGCCACCACCTGCTGGCCTGGTTCGAAATGCTCTCCCGTGACTACGAGCGCCTGGTCGACTGCCGCAAGCGTGTGAACCGCATGCCGCTCGGCTCGGCCGCCCTGGCTGGCACCACCTACCCGATTCAGCGCGAGATCACCTGCCAGCTGCTGGGCTTTGACGCCATCGGCGGCAACTCACTGGACGGCGTATCCGATCGCGACTTCGCCATCGAATTCTGCGCCGCCGCCTCGCTGGCCATGATGCACCTGTCGCGCTTCTCCGAAGAGCTGGTGCTATGGACGTCCGCCCAGTTCAATTTCATCGAGCTGCCCGACCGCTTCTGCACCGGCTCCTCGATCATGCCGCAGAAGAAGAACCCGGATGTGCCGGAACTGGTGCGCGGCAAGAGCGGCCGTGTATTCGGCGCCCTGACTGGCCTGCTGACCCTGATGAAGGGCCAGCCGCTGGCCTACAACAAGGACAACCAGGAAGACAAGGAACCGCTGTTCGACGCCGCCGATACCCTGCGCGATTCTCTGCGCGCCTTCGCCGACATGATCCCGGCCATCAAGCCGCGCGTGGATGTGATGCGTGAAGCGGCCCGCCGTGGCTTCTCCACCGCCACGGACCTCGCCGATTACCTGGTGCGCAAGGGTCTGCCGTTCCGTGACTGCCACGAGATCGTCGGTCATGCCGTGAAGTACGGCGTGCAGAGCGGCAAGGACCTGGCCGAGATGAGCCTCGACGAGCTGCGCCAGTTCAGCGACCAGATCGGCGACGACGTATTCGCCGTGCTGACTCTGGAAGGCTCGGTGAACGCCCGCAACCACATTGGCGGCACCGCCCCCGTGCAGGTGCGCGCCGCCGCACAGCGCGGCCGCGAGTTGCTGGCCAGTCGCTGATCCGGCTCTGCGGACGGCACCCGCCGTCCGCATTTCCTTATGGCTGAAGCCACCACCCGTCCAGCCCGCCAGCCGTTCGCTAACGCCTGGTTCTTTCCCGTCGCGGCGCTCTATGCCGCCTTGGTTCTGCCCTGGTCGGTCCTTGGCCTGCTCGGCCTGCTACCTGTACCGCCCGGGTTGGCTACGCCTTTCGGTCATGCCCACGAATTGCTGTTCGGCTTCGCCCTGGCGGTGGTCACCGGCTACCTGCTCGGCCCGCAACCGCTGCGCATGACCCTGACGTTACTGGTCTGCTGGGCACTTGCTCGCCTGGGCTGGCTGTTCTGGCCCGGCGGCTGGCTGTCGCTGCTGGGCGCTGCGCTGTTTGCCGCCGGACTGGCCTGGAAGGTGGTGCCGCGCTTCGTCGGTGCGGCGAAGAAATGGCGCAACCAGTCCGTTGCCCCATTGGTGGTTGTTCTCGGCCTGGTCAGCGTACTGGCCAGTCTCGATGTGCAATTTCTGCCCGGCACACGCCTGTTGCACAGCGCACTGCTGGCGCTGGCCATTCTGTTGTTCTTCATGGGCGGGCGCATCATCGCCCCCGCGCTGGCCGGCCATGCGCAAAGCCAGGGCTGGAACCTGCAGGCGCGGGTGCAGCCGCGCCTGGAAGGGCTCGGATTGATCCTGCTCGGACTCGCGCTGGCCGCCCTGCTGGTATCGGTTGAACGCGCGGCCGGCGTCCTACTGCTGAGCGCCGGCGCCCTGACCGGCATACGTTTACTGCGTTGGCTGCCCTGGCGGCACGCGCGTGCCGATCTGCTGGTACTGCTGCTCGGTTATGCCTGGCTTGCCCTTGGCCTGCTGCTATTCGGCACCGCGCTATTGTTCGACGCGCTGCCACTGACGGTCGCCCTGCACGGCATAACGGTCGGCGCGCTGGGCACCCTGACCCTGGCGGTGATGGCGCGCACCCGGCTGCTCTATCGCTTTCGCGATGCCAATGCCCGCCCGTGGATACATCCTGCCGCCGGATTGCTGACCCTGGCGGCGCTGGCGCGCATTCTGCCGACGCTGCTGGATACCGACCCGCAAACCTGGTTGCTGCTGTCCGCCGCCTGCTGGTCAGCGGCGTTTCTGCTGCTGGCCCTGTTGCTGTGGCAGGCGCGAGGCAGCGGCAAACGCGCCCCGTAGGACGGCTTCAGCCGCGGTGCTTTTCGTGCGGGCCGCCAGAAGCTCGCGACTGAAGTCGCTCCTACAGGTTCGTGCACAAAAGGGGCAGATTGGAATCTGCCCCCTTGTTTTCAAGCCGCCCGCTGCTGTGGGCGCGGGTCACGCTCGGGGCGTGTCTCGTCCAGGATCTGCTGGATGGAACGACGCCGGCGATTTTCCGCCCGGCGAGCGAAGTACCAGGCCAGGAAGGTGAACAGCGAGATGGCCAGCAGAATCAGGCTGGCGATGGCGTTGATGTCCGGCTTCACGCCCAGGCGCACGGCGGAGAAGATTTCCATCGGCAGGGTGGTGGCGCCGGGGCCGGAGACGAAGCTGGCCAGCACCAGATCGTCCAGCGACAGGGCGAAGGCCAGCATGCCGCCGGCCACCAGCGAGGGCGCGATCATCGGGATGGTGATCAGGAAGAACACCTTCCAGGGCTTGGCGCCCAGGTCCATCGCCGCTTCCTCGATGGACAGGTCCAGCTCGCGCAGACGCGACATCACCACCACCGCCACATAGGCGGAACTGAAGGTGGTGTGGGCGATCCAGATGGTGGCCATGCCACGTTCCGCCGGCCAGCCGATCAATTGCGCCATGGCCACGAACAGCAGCAGCAGCGACAGACCGGTGATCACCTCGGGCATGACCAGCGGCGCGGTCACCATGCCGCCGAACAGGGTGCGCCCCCGGAAACGGGAGACGCGGGTCAGCACGAAGGCCGCCAGGGTGCCCAGCGCCACCGCGGCAATCGCGGTGTAGAAGGCAATCTCCAGCGAACGCATCACCGCGCCCATCAGCTGGTTGTTATCCAGCAGACTGGCATACCAGCGCACCGACCAGCCACCCCACACCGTGACCAGCCGCGACGCGTTGAACGAGTAGATGACCAGGATGACCATCGGCAGGTAGATGAAGGCCAGCCCGACCCACAGCATCAGGTTGGAGAAACTCCAGCGTTTCATGGCTTGTCCTCCAGTTCCCTGGCCTGGTTACGGTTGAACAGGATGATCGGGATCAGCAGGATGACCAGCATCACCACCGCCAGCGACGCCGCCACCGGCCAGTCGCGGTTGTTGAAGAACTCCTGCCAGAGCACCTTGCCGATCATCAGCGTCTCGGGGCCGCCAAGCAGCTCGGGAATCACGAACTCGCCAACCACCGGAATGAACACCAGCATGCAGCCGGCGATGATGCCGCTCTTGGACAACGGCACGGTGATCTTCCAGAACGAGGCGACACGCCCGGCGCCCAGGTCGGCGGCGGCCTCCAGCAAGCTCAGGTCGTGCTTGACCAGATTGGCGTACAGCGGCAGCACCATGAACGGCAGGTACGAATAGACGATGCCGATATACACCGCCGTATTGGTGTTGAGGATCTGCAGCGGCGTGTCGATCAGACCGATGCCCATCAGCGCGCTGTTGAGCAGCCCGTTGTTGCTGAGGATGCCCATCCAGGCGTAGACGCGGATCAGGATCGCGGTCCAGGTCGGCATCATGATCAGCATCAGCAGCACGGTCTGCGCCTGCTTGTCGGCACGGGCGATGGCGTAGGCCATCGGATAGCCGATCAGCAGGCACAGCAGGGTGCTAATCAGGGCGATCTTCAGCGAACTGAGATAGGCCAGCAGGTACAGCTCGTCCTCGCTAAGAAACACGTAGTTGCCGAGGTTGAGCAGGATCTGCAGCTGGTTTTCCGCCCACACGAAGATTTCCGTGTACGGCGGAATGGCCACCTCGGCCTCGGCGAAGCTGATCTTCAGTACGATGACGAAAGGCAGCAGGAAGAACAGCAGCAGCCAGAAGAACGGGATGCCAATGACGACATGCCGTCCGCTGGGCAGGAAGCGCTTCAGCATCGCCAGACTCATGATTGCAGTACCACGCCGCCATCATCGATCCAGTGCAGATACACCGAGTCATTCCAGGTGGGTCGCTTCACGTGCCGTTCGCTGTTGGCCAGGAAGGCCTGCACCAGCATTCCGGACGCCAGGCGGATGTAATAGGTGGAATGGCCGCCCAGGTAGGCGATGTCATGCACGGTGCCCTGCACCCAGTTGTAGTCCTGGTGTTCCACCTCGGGCATGGTACTGCTGATCAGCAGCTTTTCCGGGCGCAGCGCATAGGTCACGCGCTTTTCCTCGGCGCGGGTGCTGATGCCGTGACCGACGTAGATCGGTCGTTCCAGCTGCGGGCAGGCGATGATCGCGTGGTCTTCCAGGTCCTCGATCAGCTCGCCCTCGAACAGGTTGACGTTGCCGATGAACTCGCACACCAGGCGGCTGGCCGGGGTTTCGTAGATATCCATCGGGCTGCCGACCTGGGCGATCCAGCCCTGATGCATGATGGCGATGCGTTCGGCCATGGTCATGGCCTCTTCCTGGTCGTGGGTGACGATCAGGCAGGTCACGCCGACGCGCTCGAGAATCGCCACCAGCTCCAGTTGCATCTGCGAGCGCAGCTTCTTGTCCAGGGCGCCCATGGGCTCGTCGAGCAGCAACAGCTTGGGGCGCTTGGCCAGCGAACGGGCCAGGGCCACACGCTGGCGCTGGCCGCCGGACAGCTGGTGCGGCTTGCGCTTGGCGTACTGGCTCATCTGCACCAGCTTGAGCATTTCCGCCACGCGCTCGGCGATCTCGTTCTTGGGCAGGCCGTCCTGCTTGAGACCGAAGGCGATGTTCTGCTCCACGCTCATGTGCGGGAACAGCGCGTAGGACTGGAACATCATATTGATCGGCCGCTCGTAGGGCGGCAGATCGGTGATGTCCTGGCCATCCAGAAAGATGCGGCCCTCGGTGGGGCGCTCGAAACCGGCGAGCATGCGCAGCAGCGTCGACTTGCCTGAACCCGAGCCGCCGAGCAGGGCGAAGATTTCGCCCTTGCGGATGGTCAGGGACACATCATCGACGGCGACGGTTTCGTCGAACTGCTTGGTGACGCGGTCGATCCTGACCAGAATTTCCTTGGCTTGCTGATCGCCGCTGAGGGCTTTCTTGAAGGCGCTCGAGGCCACCGCCATATCTGCACACTCCCGACATTACCTGGCGGCGCCAGGTCGGATGTTAAGTTTCGATGCGGAACGCCGGCAGCAAATGCCTTCCGCGCCCGGACAACCCGTACTACACATTCATTGCTGGGATGCCCGTGCCTTCGGACCCTTGCGGAACATTCCGACGCAACGAGCGACCCCAGGCTCAAAGGGGCGCAATTGAACCATCGAGAGGCGTGCAGGACTAGGGGCCGGACGCCTCTTTTTGGGCTTTATTTGCCGCTCTTTACCTTCGCCCAGCTACGCGTCATCAAACGCTGCAGGGTCGGCGGCAATTCCGCCGAAATGTACAGTTTTTCCAGCACATCTTCGGGGGGATAAATCGCTTCGTCGGCCAGCACCTCTGGATCCATCAGCGCCTGGGCGGCCCGGTTGGGATTGGCGTAGCCGACGTAGTCGCTGACATCGGCGATCACCTGCGGGTCGAGCAGGTAGTTGATGAAGGCGTGGGCCTGCTCGACGTTCTTCGCATCGGCCGGAATGGCCAGCATGTCGAACCACAGGTTGGCGCCTTCCCTGGGAATGGCGTAGCCAATCTCGATGCCCTTGCCCGCCTCTTCCGCGCGGTCGGCCGCCTGGAACACGTCGCCGGAATAGCCCACGGCCATGCAGATGTTGCCGTTGGCCAGGTCCGAGATGTACTTGGAGGAATGGAAGTAGGTCACGTAGGGCCGCACCTGCAACAGCTTGGCTTCGGCGCGCGCGTAGTCCTCGGGGTTTTGGCTGTTGGGATCCAGGCCCAGGTAGTGAAGCATCGCCGGCAGCATTTCGTCCCCGGAATCCAGGAAGGCGACGCCACAGCTGGACAGCTTCCTGATGTTCTCCACTTCGAAGACCAGCGCCCAGGAATCCACTGCGACCTCATCGCCCAACGCCGCCTGGACCTTCTCGACGTTGTAGCCCAGGCCGTTGGTGCCCCACAGGTACGGCACGGCGTACTGGTTGTCGGGATCGTTGACGTCCAGTTGGCGCAGCAGCGCCGGGTCGAGGTTGTTCCAGTTGGGCAACTGGCTGCGATCCAGCTTCTGGAAGGCGCCGGCCTTGATCTGTCGGGCGAGGAAATGGTTGGAAGGCACCACCACGTCGTAGCCGGAACGCCCGGCCAGTAATTTGCCTTCGAGGGTCTCGTTGGAATCGAACACGTCATACACCGGACGGATGCCGGTGGCTTCGCGAAAATTCTCCAGAGTGTCTTCGCCGATGTAGTCCGACCAGTTGTAGACGTGAACGGTGGACTGGGCCTGGACCACGCCGCTCAGGGACATGACGGCGCAGGCGGCAAGCAGGGCATTGCGATGGGGCATGATGGGGTCCTCATGCGCGGGCCGCGAAGGCGGCAATGATGTAACGGCGACGTCGGTCGCTCTCCTGTGCCCCAGAATGCAGCGCGGGGCGGGCGGTCACGCTCCTGGCCGGGTGGCCATTGATTCTCTTGGCGGGTGGACGACCGGCTGCCGGGGCAGCCGGCCGGTGGATCAGCGACCGGACTTGATCTTGGTCCAGCTGCGGGTCATCGCGCGCTGCACCTTGGCATCCAGATCGGGGAAGGAATACAGCTTGGCCATCACGTTTTGCGGTGGATAGATGCCCGGGTCATTGCGGATCGCCTCGTCCAGCAGCGGGGTCGCCGCGGCGTTGGCGTTGGGGAACTGCACGTAGTCGGTGATTTCCGCCATGACTTCCGGACGCAGCAGGAAGTTCAGGAACACATGGGCGTTCCCGACGTTCTTGGCATCGGCGGGGATGGCCAGCATGTCGAAGAAGGAACCAGCACCTTCCTTTGGAATCTGGTAGCGGATGTTCACGCCGGTGCCGGCCTCTTCGGCACGCGACTTGGACTGGTAGAGGTCGCCGGAATAGCCGACCGCCACGCAGATGTTGCCGTTCGCCAGGTCCGAGATGTACTTGGAAGAATGGAAGTAGGCCACGTGCGGGCGAATCTTCAGGAACAGCTCTTCGCCTTTCTTCAGGTCGGCGCTGTTTTCGCTGGTCGGCGGTAGACCCAGGTAGTTCAGGGCGGCCGGTAGCATTTCGGTGGGCGAGTCGAGGAAGGACACGCCGCAGCTCTTCAGCTTCTCGATGTTTTCGGGCTTGAACACCAGCTCCCAGGAATCCACCGGAGCGCCATCGCCCAGCACGGCCTTGACCTTGTCCACGTTGTAGGCGTAGCCGATGGTGCCCCACATGTAGGGGAACGAGTACTGGTTGGCCGGGTCGCTGGTTTCCAGGGACTTGAGCAGATTCTTGTCCAGGTTCTGCCAGTTGCTCAGCTTGCTCTTGTCCAGCTTCTGGAACACGCCGGCCTTGATCTGCTTGGCCAGGAACGGGTTGGACGGCACCACGATGTCGTAGCCCGAGCGACCGGAAAGCAGCTTGGCTTCCAGCACTTCGTTGCTGTCGAACACGTCGTACACCACCTTGATGCCGGTTTCCTTCTGGAATGTTTCCAGGGTGTCCGGCGCGATGTAGTCCGACCAGTTGTAGATGTGCAGCACTTTTTCCTGGGCCTGAGCCAGACCGGCCACGGCCGCGGTCAGGGATAGCGCGAGAAAGGTCTTGCCGAAGAGTTTCATGCCTTCACTGCTCCGATGTTTTTTTTGAGTACGAGGTGGTGTGGCTGGCGAACGGCGACGCCCCCCTGGTAAGCCTGGCCCACGCCCGCGCGAAGTCTGGCAAGGAGGCGGTGTCGATACAACTGGCCGCATCGACGATTCCCGGCTTTTTTAGCGGTCCCGCACTTCCTTCAGGGTCAGGTCCAGGCAGGTGGCGGCCTTCTCCACCAGCTCGTCG
>DATJDB010000293.1:0-2950 GCA_035497635.1 Pseudomonas sp.
CCGGCAGGGTGGCCAGCACATCTTCCAGTTCGTTCGGGTACACGTTGAAGCCGGAGACCAGGATCATGTCCTTCTTGCGGTCGACGATGCGCATGTAGCCGTCTTCCTGGATGATCGCCACGTCACCGGTGCGCAGCCAACCCTCGGCGTCCATCACTTCTCGGGTGGCTTCCTCGCGCTGCCAGTAGCCCTTCATCACCTGCGGGCCCTTGACGCACAGCTCGCCGCGCTCGCCGAAGGGCAGCACGTTGCCATCGTCGTCGATCACGCGGCACTGGGTGGAGGGCAGCGGGATGCCGATGGTGCCGATCTGGATGTTCTGCACCGGGTTGACCGACACCACCGGGCTGGTCTCGGTCATGCCGTAGCCTTCGCAGATGGCGCAACCGGTGACTTCCTTCCAGCGTTCGGCCGCCGCCAGTTGCAGGGCCATGCCGCCGGAGAGGGTCAGCTTCAGGCTGGAGAAGTCCAGGCGACGGAAGTCTTCGTTGTTGCACAGGGCGACGAACAGGGTGTTCAGGCCGATGAAGCCGGTGAACTTGTAGTTGCCCAGGTCCTTGATCATCGCCGGCAGGTCGCGCGGGTTGGTGATCAGCACGTTGTGGTTGCCGGTGAGCATCAGCATCATGCAGTGCACGGTAAAGGCATAGATGTGGTACAGCGGCAGCGGCGCGATCACCACCTCGGTGCCTTCGCCCAGGCTGGCACCCATCAGTGCCTTGCACTGCAGCATGTTGGCCACCAGGTTGCGGTGGGTGAGCATGGCGCCCTTGGCCACGCCGGTGGTGCCGCCGGTGTATTGCAGCACGGCAACGTCGGAGTTGGCCGGATTGGCTTCGCGCACCGGCACACCCTTGCCCTTGGCCAGGGCGTCGGTGAGCTTGATGGCCTGCGGCAGGCGGTAGGCCGGCACCATCTTCTTCACGTGCTTGACCACGGCGTTGACGATCAGGCGCTTGAGCGGCGGCAGCATGTCGCCGACTTCGGTGACGATGACGCGCTTCACCCCGGTCTTGGGCAGCACTTCCTCGGCCAGGTGGGCCATGTTGGCCAGGCACACCAGCGCCTTGGCGCCGGAGTCATTGAACTGGTGTTCCATTTCCCGCGCGGTGTACAGCGGGTTGGTGTTGACCACGATAAGGCCGGCACGCATGGCGCCGAAGACCACCACGGGGTACTGCAATACGTTGGGCAGTTGCACGGCGATGCGGTCGCCGGGCTGGAGATCGGTATGTTGTTGCAACCAGGCGGCGAAACGACCGGAGAGTTCGTACAGCTCACCATACGTCAGGGTCTTGCCCAGATTGCTGAAAGCGGGCTTGTCGGCGAAACGCTGGCAGGACTCTTTCAGAACGGCCTGGATGTTCGGGAACGCATCGGCATTGATCTCGGCGGGCACGCCCACCGGATACTTGTCCTTCCAGTAATGTTCGGTCATGGAAAGCCCACTCCTAAGCTACAGCTTGTCTTCACCGCCGGCAGCGACGGTTGGTTGATATTATTCGGTCGAGAGCCCGGTATTAGAGCCCCTAAGCGACGCGAGAGTAGCAGCTTTGCAAATAGCCATCTATAGCCAAAATCAAGCCTTCAAGTCTCGCTAATGACTGGATATTGGCATTTGGTCACATGACCGAATACTCATCGGCCCGATGGCCGGCGCGGCTTTCAGCCAGACCCGGAGCAAGGTAGCAGCCTCTGATCAGAGCGCAAACGCGAACCGGGAGGCGGCGCGCGGTCGCTCCGCTGGGCAGCAAGCGGAGGCCTACCTACAATGCCTGCTTTCCCTCGCGGAGCGCCGCCATGCGCAGCTTTACCCTGCCCGCCAGCGACGGCGTGGCCATTCAGGTTCATCAGTGTGAAGGCAACCCGCCGGTGCGGGCCGTGCTGCTGCTGATTCACGGCATGAGCGAACACGCGGCGCGCTACGCCGAATTCGGCGCGGCCCTGGCGGCGCGTGGCATCGCACTCTACGCACCGGACCTGCGCGGCCACGGCGCCACCGGCCGTGCGCAGGGATTGCTCGGACACTTCGCCGACCACGACGGCTGGCAGCGCGTTTTGCAGGACCTGCATGAACTGGAGAGCCTGATTCGCGAGCGCCATCCCGGCGTTCCGCTGCTGCTGTTCGGCCACAGCATGGGCAGCTACCTGGCCCAGGCCTATCTGCTGCGCCACGGTGCCGGCTTCGCCGGCGCGGTGCTGTCCGGCTCCAACTATCAGCCGGTGGCCCTCTATCGCCTGGGCCAATGGGTGGCGCGACTGGAACGCTGGCGTCAGGGGCCGACCGGGCGCAGCGACCTGCTGGAAGCGCTGACCTTCGGCTCGTTCAACCGCTCGTTCCGTCCCAACCGCACCGGGCATGACTGGCTGAGCCGCGATCCCGCCGAGGTCGACGCCTACCTGGCCGATCCGCTGTGCGGCTTTTGCTGCACCAACCAGCTGTGGATCGATCTGTTCGGCGGGCTGATGGAAATCACCCCGGTGGCGAACCTGGCGCGCATTCCCCGCGACCTGCCGCTGCTGGTGATTGGCGGCGAACGTGACCCGGTCAGTGCCGGGCGGCGTCAATTGGACCTTGCCGATGCGCTGCGGCGTGCCGGCCTGCTACAGGTAAGTACTCAGCTCTATCCGGATGCCCGCCACGAATTGCTGCATGAAACCCATCGCGCGGATGTCACAGCTTATTTGCTCGACTGGCTGGAGGCCGCCTTGGCCACCCAGCGGTCCAGCCCCTCCAAGGAGATCGCATGACCCAGCTCACCAATACGCCCTACGCGGCGCTCGAAGTCGGCCAGCAGGCCACCTACAGCAAGACCGTCGGTGAGAAGGACATTCAGCTGTTTGCCGCCATGTCCGGCGACCACAACCCGGTGCACCTGGACGCGGAGTTCGCCGCCGGCACCATGTTCAAGGAGCGCATCGCCCACGGCATGTTCAGCGGCGCCCTGAT
>DATJDB010000294.1:0-7741 GCA_035497635.1 Pseudomonas sp.
TGTCGCTGGTCAGCGTGCGCGTGGTGGACGTGATTCCGGGCAAGAACGTGATCGGCCTCGAGATCCCGAACGCACACCGCGAAATTGTTTACCTCTCGGAAATCTTCGGATCACGCGAATACGGCGATGCGCGCTCGCCGCTGTCACTCGCACTCGGCAAGGACATTGGCGGACGGCCCGTGGTGGTCGATTTGCAAAAGATGCCGCACCTGCTGGTGGCCGGCACCACCGGTTCGGGCAAGTCGGTGGGCGTCAACGCCATGATCCTGTCGATCCTGTTCAAGTCCACGCCCGAAGACGCGCGGCTGATCATGATCGACCCCAAGATGCTGGAACTGTCCATCTACGAGGGCATTCCGCATCTGCTGTGCCCGGTGGTCACCGACATGAAGGAGGCCGCCAACGCGCTGCGCTGGAGCGTCGCCGAGATGGAGCGGCGCTACAAGCTGATGGCGGCCATGGGCGTACGTAACCTGGCTGGCTTCAACCGCAAGGTCAAGGAAGCCGAGGAGGCCGGCGCGCCGCTGACCGATCCGCTGTACAAGCGTCAGAGCCTCGAAGACGAGCCGCCGCTGTTGAAGAAGCTGCCGACCATCGTGGTGGTGGTCGACGAATTCGCCGACATGATGATGATCGTCGGCAAGAAGGTCGAAGAGCTGATCGCTCGCATCGCCCAGAAGGCTCGCGCCGCCGGCATCCACCTGATCCTCGCCACCCAGCGGCCCTCGGTGGATGTGATCACCGGTCTGATCAAGGCCAACATTCCGACCCGTATGGCCTTTCAGGTGTCCAGCAAAATCGACTCGCGCACCATTCTCGACCAGGGCGGCGCCGAACAGCTGCTGGGTCACGGCGACATGCTGTTCCTGCCGCCGGGCACCGGGCTGCCGATGCGCGTGCACGGCGCGTTCGTGTCGGATGACGAAGTGCACCGTGTGGTCGAAGCCTGGAAGCAGCGCGGCGCGCCCGATTACATCGAGGCCATTGTGGCCGGCGCCGACGAGGGCGGCTCAGGCAGCTTCGATGGCGGCGGTGAAGGCAGCGAGGGTAGCGAGGAAGATCCGCTCTACGACGAGGCGGTACGCTTCGTCACCGAAAGCCGGCGCGCGTCCATTTCCGCCGTGCAGCGCAAGCTGAAGATCGGCTACAACCGCGCCGCACGCATGATCGAGGCCATGGAAATGGCCGGGGTCGTCACGCCCATGAACACCAACGGCTCGCGCGAAGTCATCGCGCCGGCGCCGATCCGCGATTGACTGCGAGGAATTCGATGAACCTGTTGCGCCTTCTGATACTGGCCGTTGGCCTTGCCGTCCTTCCCGTGCAGGCGGACAATGCCGCCGCGGTGAAACGGCTGACCGACTTGCTCGGAAAATCCCAGACGCTATCCGGGCGTTTCTCCCAGCTGACCCTGGATGCTTCCGGCACCAACCTGCAGGAATCCACCGGCGAAATGGCGCTCAAGCGCCCCGGTCAGTTCCGCTGGCATACCGATCCGCCGCTGGAGCAGCTGCTGGTCTCCGACGGCAAGCAGGTCTGGCTGTACGACCCGGACCTGGAACAGGTGACCATTCAACAACTGGACCAGCGCCTGACCCATACCCCGGCGCTGCTGCTGTCCGGCGATGTGTCGCGGATCAGTGACAATTTCGCGATCAGCTATCAGGAAACCGGCGGTGTGGCCGATTTCATCCTGCAGCCCAAGGCCCGGGACAGCCTGTTCGACAACCTGCGTCTGTCGTTCCGCAATGGCGTGATCAACGACATGCAGCTGATCGACAGCGTGGGCCAGCGCACCAACATCCTGTTTTCCGGCGTGAAGGTGAACCCGCCGCTGGAACAGAAACTGTTCAGTTTCCAGCCGCCGCCGGGAACCGATGTGATTCACGATTGATCGAGGCAAGTCAGCGTTTTCATGGACCTGTTCCAGCAAACCCCTCCCGCCCAGCCCCTGGCCGCTCGCCTGCGTGCAGCCAATCTGGATGAGTACGTCGGGCAGGAGCATCTGCTGGCGCGCGGCAAGCCGCTGCGCGAGGCGCTGGAGCAGGGTGCGCTGCACTCGATGATCTTCTGGGGCCCGCCCGGGGTCGGCAAGACCACATTGGCGCGGCTGCTGGCCCAGGTTTCCGATGCGCACTTCGAGACGATTTCCGCCGTCCTTTCCGGCGTGAAAGAAATCCGCCAGGCCGTGGAGATCGCCCGCCAGCATGCCGCCCAGTACAGCCGGCGCACCATCCTGTTCGTCGATGAAGTGCACCGCTTCAACAAGAGTCAGCAGGATGCCTTTCTGCCCTATGTGGAAGACGGAACGCTGATCTTCATCGGCGCCACCACCGAAAATCCTTCCTTCGAGCTGAACAACGCACTGCTGTCGCGGGCCCGCGTCTACGTGCTGAAAAGCCTCGACGAGGCGGCGCTGCGCAAGCTGGTACAGCGCGCCTTGAGCGAAGAGAAGGGCCTCGGCGCCCGCCAACTCAGCCTGCCCGAGGAAAGCCTGCAGATTCTGCTGGCTGCCGCCGACGGTGATGGCCGCCGCCTGCTCAACCTGCTGGAGAACGCCTCCGATCTGGTCGAGGACGGCGAGACCATCAGCCCGGAAACGCTGCAGAACCTGCTCGGCGACACCCAGCGGCGCTTCGACAAGGGTGGCGAGGCGTTTTACGACCAGATTTCCGCGCTGCACAAATCGGTGCGCGGCTCCAATCCGGACGCCGCGCTGTACTGGTTCGCGCGCATGATCGACGGCGGCTGCGACCCGCTGTATATCGCCCGGCGCGTGGTGCGCATGGCCAGCGAGGAAGTCGGCAACGCCGACCCGCGTGCCCTGACCCTGTGCCTGAATGCCTGGGATGTGCAGGAACGCCTTGGCAGTCCGGAAGGCGAGCTGGCCGTGGCCCAGGCGATCGTCTACCTGGCGTGCGCGCCGAAGAGCAATGGCGTGTACACCGCTTACAATGCGGCGCGCCGCGACGTGGAGGCCTCCGGCTCGCTGGAAGTGCCGCTGCACCTGCGCAACGCGCCGACCAAGCTGATGAAGGAACTGGGCTACGGCGACGAATACCGCTATGCCCACGACGAGCCGGACGCCTACGCCGCCGGCGAAGACTATTTCCCCGAGTCCCTGGAACCGCGCCGCTATTACCAGCCAGTGCCGCGTGGCCTGGAACTGAAGATCCGTGACAAGCTGGAGCACCTGGCCGCACTGGACCGCAATAGCCCGAAGCAACGGAGGCGGCCATGATCGGTGTCGCGCTCGCCGTGGCGGGTGGCGGTGCGCTGGGCAGCCTGCTGCGTTTCGCCACCGCCAACTGGGTCACCGCTCACTGGCCACAGCATTTTTTTCTGGCCACCCTGGCGGTCAACCTTGTCGGCTGCCTGCTGATCGGCTATCTGTTCGGGCTGTTTCTGCTCCGCCCGGAATTGCCGCTGGAGCTACGTGCCGGACTGGTTGTCGGCTTCCTGGGCGGCCTGACCACCTTTTCCTCCTTTTCCCTGGATACCCTGCGCCTGCTGGAAAGCGGCCAGCTCGCGATTGCACTCGGCTATGTTCTGGCCAGTGTGCTCGTCAGCCTGCTGGCCACCTGGGCGGGCCTGGCTTTGAACAAACTCTGACAGACGAGAACCGACATGCTCGATTACAAACTGGTACGCACCCAGCTGCAGGACGTCGCCGCCCGCCTGGCGACCCGTGGCTACGAACTGGATGTGGCACGCATCGATGCACTGGAAAACCAGCGTAAGAGTGTGCAAGTGCGTACCGAGCAGCTGCAGGCCGAACGCAACAGCCGCTCCAAGTCCATCGGCCAGGCCAAGGCCCGTGGCGAGGACATCGCGCCGCTGCTGGCCGAAGTCGATCGCATGGGTGGCGATCTGGATCAGGCCAAGCGCGAGCTGGACGCCATCCAGGCCGAACTGGATGCTCTGATGCTGACCATCCCGAACCTGCCGCACGATTCCGTGCCGGTCGGTAGCGATGAAGAGCAGAACGTCGAGGTATCCCGCTGGGGCACCCCGCGCGCGTTCGATTTCGCGGTTCAAGACCATGTGGCCCTCGGCGAGCAGCACGGCTGGCTGGATTTCGAGACCGCCGCCAAGCTGTCCGGCGCCCGCTTCGCGCTGATGCGCGGCCCCATCGCGCGTCTGCACCGTGCGCTGGCGCAGTTCATGATCGACCTGCACACCCGCGAGCACGGCTACGAGGAGTGCTACACCCCGTATCTGGTGCAGGCGCCGGCGCTGCAAGGCACCGGCCAGTTGCCCAAGTTTGAGGAAGACCTGTTCAAGATCAGCCGTGGCGAGCAGGCCGATCTGTACCTGATCCCCACCGCCGAGGTGTCGCTGACCAACATCGTCTCCGGCGAGATCCTCGATGCCAAGCAACTGCCGCTGAAGCTCACTGCCCACACGCCGTGCTTTCGCAGCGAGGCGGGCGCTTCCGGTCGTGATACCCGCGGCATGATCCGTCAGCACCAGTTCGACAAGGTCGAGATGGTGCAGATCGTCGAGCCGGCCAAATCCTTCGAAGCCTTGGAAGAACTCACCGGCCACGCCGAGCGTGTGCTGCAACTGCTGGAATTGCCGTACCGCAAGCTGGCGCTGTGCACCGGCGACATGGGCTTCGGTGCCACCAAGACCTACGACCTGGAAGTCTGGATTCCCAGCCAGGACAAGTACCGCGAGATTTCCTCCTGCTCCAACTGCGGCGACTTCCAGGCCCGCCGCATGCAGGCGCGCTACCGCAACCCGGAAACCGGCAAGCCGGAGCTGGTGCATACCCTCAACGGCTCCGGCCTGGCGGTGGGCCGCACCCTGGTGGCCGTGCTGGAGAACTACCAGCAGGCCGATGGCACCATTCTGGTGCCTGCAGCGCTCAAACCGTACATGGGTGGCGTTGAAGTCATCGGCTGATGGTCACGAACAGGCCGGCGTAACGCCGGCCTGCCTCACTTTGGGGCGACAGTGGCACGGAAACTGCTCCGCTTGATTTCCGACAAGCGCTGAATTTCTCCGAATGGGCTTTGATGAAGCCTGGCCCCACAAGGTGATGATCCATGGATTTCCTTCCCCTGTTCCACAACCTCAAAAACGTTCCGGTGCTGGTCATCGGCGGCGGCGAAGTGGCGTTGCGCAAGGCACGCCTGCTGGCCGATGCCGGTGCCGTACCGCGTGTGGTCACGCACGAAGCGCTGGATGAGGTGGCTGCCCTGGTGGCCCGTCAGGGCGGCGAGCTGCATCTGCGTGACTACCGGGAAGAGGATCTGGACGGGGTGCGTCTGGTCGTCGCCGCCACCGATGACGAACCGCTCAACGCACTGGTTTCCCGCCAGGCCAAGGCCAGGGGCATTCCGGTGAACGTGGTGGATGCGCCGGAACTGTGCTCGGTGATCTTCCCGGCCATCGTCGATCGTTCGCCGCTGATGGTGGCGGTGTCCAGCGGCGGGGATGCTCCGGTGCTGGCGCGCCTGATCCGTGCGCGTATCGAAACCTGGATTCCCGCCGTGTATGGACAACTGGCGGGGCTGTCGAAAAAATTCCGTCCCCGGGTCAAGGCGGCGTTGCCCGATGTGCAGCAGCGCCGCGTGTTTTGGGAGGAAGCCTTCCAGGGTCAGATCGCGGAAAGCCTGTTTGCCGGCAAGCCGGCTGAGGCCGAACGTCTGCTGGAAGAGAAACTGGCCGGCAGCTCCGTCAAGGCGCTGGGCGAGGTGTACTTGGTCGGCGCCGGCCCCGGTGATCCCGACCTGCTGACCTTCCGCGCCCTGCGTCTGATGCAGCAGGCTGATGTGGTGCTTTATGACCGCCTGGTGGCCCCGGCCATCATCGAACTGTGCCGCCGCGATGCCGAGCGCATCTACGTCGGCAAGCAGCGCGCCGAGCATGCGTTGCCCCAGGAACAGATCAATCGCCGACTGGTGGAGCTGGCCAAGGAGGGCAAGCGGGTGCTGCGCCTCAAGGGCGGCGATCCGTTCATCTTCGGTCGGGGTGGCGAGGAAATCGAAGAGCTGGCCGCCGAAGGCATTCCCTTCCAGGTGGTGCCGGGCATCACCGCCGCCTCCGGCTGCTCCGCCTACGCCGGGATTCCGCTGACCCACCGCGACTACGCCCAGTCGGTACGCTTCGTCACTGGCCATCTCAAGGATGGCAGCTGCGACCTGCCCTGGCAGGACCTGGTCGCGCCGGGCCAGACGCTGGTGTTCTACATGGGGCTGGTCGGCCTGCCGGTGATCTGCGAACAGCTGATGCGCCACGGGCGCGGCGCCGACACTCCGGTGGCGCTGGTAGAGCAGGGCACCACCATCAACCAGCGGGTCATCACCGGCACCCTGGCCGATCTGCCCGCACAGGTGGCCGCGCAGCAGGTCCATGCGCCGACGCTGGTGATCGTCGGCGAAGTGGTTCAACTGCGCGACAAGCTCGCCTGGTTCGAAGGGGCACAGCGGTAAAGGTTCGCTGCGTGGGGCGGCCGGCGTTTTCCGGCCGCCTTGTCGCGGCTGTCGGAGCCTCTGTTCGGAACTCGGTGCGGCGGAACTTTGTAGGGCCGGGTTTATCCCGGCCGACGGTGGTTGGCGCGCAACCAAGGTGAGGTGCTCAGCTCCGCCGGCCGGCATAAAGCCGGCCCCACAGAGAGCTGTGCCCCGCAGGCCGGCTCCCCCAAGCGCTACTGCTCCCGCCGCCAGATCCCCTTGCCCGCAAGCCCGTCACGCCCGTGCGGCGCATACAAATCCAGCGCCGGCCCCTTGGGCACCACGCCGGTCGGGTTGATGGTCTGGTGGCTGGCGTAGTAGTGGTGCTTGATGTGGGTGAAATCCACCGTCGCGGCCACGCCCGGCCACTGGTACAGCTCGCGTAGCCAGGCGCTGAGGTGCGGGTAATCGACGATGCGCTGCTGGTTGCACTTGAAGTGGCCGTGGTACACCGCATCGAAGCGGATCAGCGTGGTGAACAGGCGCCAATCCGCTTCGGTCAGGTGCTCACCCGCCAGATAACGCTGTCGGCTCAGGCGCTGCTCCAGCCAGTCCAGTTCGTTGAACAGCTCGTCGAAGGCTTCCTCGTAGGCGTCCTGGGTGGTGGCGAAGCCGGTACGATACACGCCGTTGTTCACCCGGGGGTAAATGCGCGCATTGAGCGCATCGATCTCGCCGCGTAGCGGTTCCGGATACAGATCCAGAGTCGAGCCGGTCAGGCCATCGAAGGCACTGTTGAACATGCGCAGGATTTCCGAGGATTCGTTGCTGACGATGCACTGCTGGCGCTTGTCCCAGAGCATCGGCACCGTTACCCGGCCGGTGTAGTGCGGGTCGTCCTGCAGGTAGCGCTGATAGAGAAATTCCAGCGCATTCAGGGCATCGCCGCTGGAGCCCGTCTGGCGATCGAAGGTCCAGCCGTTTTCGCGCATCAGCCAGCTCACCACCGAGACGTCGACAATGTCTTCCAGACCCTTGAGCACCCGGGCGATCAGCGTGCGGTGCGCCCAGGGACAGGCCAGGCTGACATACAGGTGATAGCGCCCGGCCTCGGCGGCGAAACCGCCGGCGCCGCTGGGGCCGGGGCTGCCGTCGGGCGTGATCCAGTTGCGGCGTTGCGCCTGTTCGCGTTGAAAGCGCCCGTCGCGGGCGGTGTCGTACCACTGGTCATGCCAGTGGCCATCAATCAAGAGACCCATTGCGTGCTCCCCTTTGTTTGCCGGGGAGTCTAGCGGCGGGCGCGGGCCGGATGGGTGAAGTGTTCCGGTCGTTCCTATCGA
>DATJDB010000295.1:0-7570 GCA_035497635.1 Pseudomonas sp.
ACCGGCAAAACGGTCCTCGGCGTCGGGCTGGCCGACCATGTGGCAATCCGCGACGGCGGCTCGGCGCTGATCTTCTCCCTGGAGATGAGTCAGTCCGAGCTGGCCAAGCGCTCGCTCGCATCGCTGTCCGGCGTAACTCAGCGCGCTATCGATTCTGGCGATGCGCTGAACAGTCAGGACGCAATCACCCGTATGAACGCCGCCGTGGCCAAGATCGCTGACGCTGACGTGCGCATCTGCGACAAGCCGGCGCTGACCTTCTCGCGCATCTGCTCCATTGCTCGGTTCCAGCACCGCGCCAAGCCGCTGAGCGTGATCGTCATCGACTACCTGGGCCTGATCGCATCGGAGCAGAACAGTCGCCACCAGAACCGCAACCAGGAGCTGGGCGCGATCAGTCGCGGCCTCAAGGCGCTGGCCAAGGAGCTGGGCATCCCGATCGTCGCGCTGGCCCAGCTGAACCGGAGCATTGAGTCGCGCGGCGACGCCAAGCCGAAGATGAGCGACCTGCGCGACTCCGGCGAAATCGAACAGGACGCCGACGTGATCATCATGGCGCACCGCGACATGAACAGCGAGCGCGGCCAGAACGGCATCACAGAGATCGACGTGGTGAAGTGCCGCCACGCGAAGCCCGACTTCTGCCAGCTCCAGTTCCAGGGCGAGTTCGCCCGGTTCGTGAGCTGCGCTCAGGTGCGCGAGCAGGAGCAGGAGAAGAGCAACGCCCGGCCGATGCGCAAGTCGGCTCGGGCCATGGTGGGAGAGAGCCTGTGAGCCAGACGATCTTCCGCTATCGCGGCTACGAGATGCGCTCCCACTCGGAAACTGTGTGGGCCAGGTTCATGGATGCGCTGCGCGTCCGCTGGATTTACGAGCCGCAGGCCATCGAAACCCGGCACGGCTGGTATCTGCCCGACTTCTACCTGCCGGCCTGCGGCATGTACCTGGAAGTGAAGGGGCCGTGCCCGAACGCCGTTGAGGTCCAGAAGGCGGCCGATGCCGAGGCCAAGACCGGTTGCCCAGTGGTGTTCGGTCATGGTGGTGCGCAGGGCGGCCCATGGTTTGAGGGCGTGCTGGCCTACTACTCCCGTGCCGGCGCCGTCCGCCTGTCGATGGCCGAAATCTGCGCGCTCGTCCAAGAGCGCGACGGAATCCACGAATACGCCAGGGTTCTCCAGTCCAGGTCTGTCGATCGCTTCGATGGCGTTCGCATGGTCGGCGACTTGGTTGCCGAGATGATCCAGGCGCGAATGGACAGGGCGGGCATTGAAGACGCCAAGCGCTCCATTCACGCGCCCCTGAATCAGCAGACAGAAGCCGTCCACGGCCAATCCAGCATCGCGGAGGCATTCGCGGCTGAGTTCGTCCGCAGGGTGCAGACCAATCAAGCGAAGGAGGCTGCATGACTGATTACGCCATCCCGGCCCTGTTCTGGATCGCCGCTATCGGCATCACCGGTTACATCGAGTTTGCGGCGCGCGTGTTTCGCGAGGAGGGGTTTGATCGTGGCTGATATCGAGAAGCTGAAGGCGCTGGCCGAGGCAGTCGGCGGAAAGCCATGGGCCTGGTGGACGAGCTGCTCATTCCTCCGCCTGACCGTTGAAGGCGAGCGAGACGGCGAGGCGCTGAGCGCATCTGTCTGCGCTGATGGCGTGGCCACCATCGATGGACCGGAAGCTGTGTGCGAGTTCATCGAGGTGGCGAATCCAGCCGCCGTGCTTGAGCTGATCGCGGAGCTGAAAGAGTTGCGCGGCCGCGCCGCCTACTGGAAGCAGCGCGCCAAGAGCGCCGAGGGCCACCTGTACGCCGGCGACATGAAGGCGGCCATGCGCGAGCTGCACAAGCGCACCGCATTTGCTGGCACGCCCTGGGAAGACCTCAGCGTATCGCAGCATGCACAGATCCAAGGTGCCGCACTGGCCGTGGTTGGGGCTATCAACTCCCAGCGCGACCGGCGTCTCCCGGCGGATAGCAGGGAGGCTGCCCATGACTGACTTCGCCGAAATGGCCGAAGCCCTGGAACAGGCCCGTACCGCTGCTGATCCGGTTGACCGCGCTGGCGGCATGGTCGAGGCCGAGCGCCTGAGCGGTATTGCGACAGTGTGCGCCCGCCTACAGGGCGAGGGGCAGGACGACTGCCAGGCCTGCGGGTACCAGATCCCGGCCGCTCGCCGTGCTGCTGCGCCATGGGCTGTCAGGTGCGCGCCGTGCCAGGACATCGAGGATCAGAAGGGGAGGCATCGCCGTGGATGATCTCAACAAAATGTCGCCTGCCGCCCGCTCCGCTGCGATGCGCGGCGGAATGAATGCCTGGGGCCAGATTGGCGGCCTGCCCGAGCATATCCGCTACATGGAGCCGCGCAAGAAGCGCCCAGGCCGCCAGCCGAAGTGTTCATGCGGATGCGAGGGGAATATCACCCACCTCGGCTTTGCGAATGGCGTCTGCCTGACCTCTGGCTGCGAGATGAGGATTCGCCGCTGGGTGAAGGAGGGCGCGCGCCGTGGCTAACCCGACATTCCCGCTCCGCAGCGAAATGGACCGCCAGCGCGCCATCGCAATCCTGCAGAAGGTAGATCTGTCCGCCGGCTGGACCTGGACCATGCGCGAAGAGGTCCGAAGCGACCCGCAGAACCGCCGCATGTGGGCCATGTTGCGCGACATCAGCCGCCAGGTTGAGTGGTACGGCCAGAAGCTCAAGGAAGAGGACTGGAAGCACATTTTCAGCGCCTCGGTGGAGAAGCAGCGCGCCGTACCTGGCCTGGATGGCGGCTTCGTGGTGCTGGGCATCTCGACCCGCAAGCAGAGCAAGAAGTGGTTCTCGGACATGTTCGAGGTGATGGAGGCGTTCGCCGCCGAGCAGGGCGTGAAGTTCACGACCGCGGATCATTGGGGTATCGCGGAGGCCGCAGCATGACCTTCCTGTTCTGGTACGCAGCCTGCGCCCTGGTGAGCGTGGCGTTCACGACGAGCATCGGTCGCGCCGCTGGCGTTGAGGTCCGGCATTGGCGAGCTGCCGCTATCTGGCCTGTGTTCTGGGCCTTCGTTGTCTGGAGATGTATGCAATGACTCGCATCGCCATCGGATCGCCGCGCCCGAAGAAATGCCGGCACTGCCGCAACGAATTCAAACCGGCGAAGCCCATGCAGGTGGCCTGCAGCGTTCTCTGCGCCTTGTCCTTGACCCGGGCAAAGCAGGATCGGGAGCGCAAGGCGCTGGCGGCGATGGAGCGGAAGGAGATCCGCGCGGCCAAGCAGCGGCTGAAATCCAGAGCCGACTACATGCGCGAGGCTCAGGTTGAGTTCAACGCCTGGGTGCGCAAGCGCGATCAGGATCAGCCCTGCATCAGCTGCGGCCGACACCACCAGGGCCAGTACCACGCCGGGCACTACCGCACCGTTGGCTCCAGTCCTGAGCTGAGATTCGAGCCGCTCAATACCCATAAACAGTGCGCTCCCTGTAACAACCACAAGTCCGGGGACATCGTGAATTACCGGATCAACCTGGCTGCCAAGATCGGCGCCGACCGGCTTGCCTGGCTGGAAGGGCCGCATGAGCCGAAGCGCTACACCATCGACGAACTGAAGGCCATCAAGGCGGAGTACCGCGGCAAGCTGCGGGAGCTGAAAAAGGGAGAGATTGCATGATCTACACCAGCGTCCTGAGCGCAGTGGTATCCGCCCTGGCGGCCGAGTGCATCGACTCGACAAGCACGCAGGCCTGGCAAAAGCTCTACCAGTCGAGCGGCGAGGCTGGTGATCTGGCGAGCCTGGCTCGGGCGGCGCGATCCGGCGAGCTGAATCGGCAGGATGTGGACTGCTGGGTCTACTCCCGCCTGCACAGCCAGCTCAAGCCGCGCCACTGGGATGCGCTGGTCGCCCGATACAGCACGCACAAGGGGCGCAAGGTCGAATCCATCGGCGCCCTGGTGCCGCTGATCGCCAGTCACGCGCCGCGCCTGTTCGTGTACAAGGCGGTCACTGCATGGGCGATTCCGCAGCTCAAGGGCGCCGAGGGTAAGCGCTCCAGCGACATGATCATCCTGCCGTCCGAGTTCTACGACATGAACACCTGGGACGTGGCGGCTGCGTCAGAGCCTACGCGGCGCCGCTGGCGTGCAGGGGTGCGCAAGACCCTTGACGACATGACTGCGGAAGCCGTCGCCGAGGCTGGCGAAATCCTGCGCACCGAAGGTGTTTTGCTGGATGTTGCTGCGTGATGGCGCATGGATGTTGCATTTCGCGAGCGTATGAGCGAATATATCCACATCCTGTCGATCTTGCGCGTTGAGGATTGATACATAGCACACAAAGCCCCGGCTCAGAGCAATCTGGTCGGGGCTTTGTCGTTTCCGGGCGCCAACGGCTGTTTGAGTGGCTCGCCACCATGCGCCCAATTTATTCGGCTCCCATGCCTGCGTCCTTGCTTATAGGCGGATGCCAGGCCATGGAGAGCCGGCCCAACACGACACCACCAGGCCGCGGCCGGGAGTGCCACATGAAACAGAACGGAATCCTCACCATGTCTGAGCCGGGCCCGCTGACCGCTGCTGGCGGCATTGCTCTATACAAGCTGGGCGCCTTCGGCCTGGGCGCTGGACTGGCCGCCCTGGTGGTCATGGCCATGATCCCGCCGCGCAGCCGCCGAGAGATGTTCGTCTCGCTGACCACCACGCTGGTGTTCTCGCTGGCCGGAGGCTCCCTGGTCATCACCCGCTGGCAGCTGCACGAGATGATGACCGACGCCGTCGGCGCCATGGGCGTGCTGGGCATCGTGTTCGCCTGCGGGTTGCCGGCCTGGATCATCGTCCGTGCGCTGTTCGCCTGGAGCGAGAGCAAGAAAGACCGGCACATCACCGAGATCGTGGATGCAGTGCTGGATGCGAAGAAGAGGGCGGGGCTGTGAGTGCGGCCGGGTTCACCTGCAAGCAGTGCGGCGCCCAAATGGGTCGGCCTCATGTCTGGTGCTCTAAGTGCAAGCGCGAGGTCGTAGAGCAGGCAAAGCGCAAGGCGGGGCTGTGATGGCCTGCGTCAACCTCGTGGCGGTGATCCGGCTCCGCTGGTGGCTGCGCATCTACCTGGGCGGCGTAGCGCTTGTCTCCCGCGTGACGGACCTAGAGCCGGACTGGGAGCGGGTCGAGCGCTGGGTGAAGCGTGGGATGGTGGTGCGGATTGAGCGGAGAGCGCGCCGATGACCAACATCAGCCGCATCTACTCCGAGAAGCCCGTCAGCGCCGAGGTTGCTGGTGCGCTGGATGCCTTGGGCGCCCAGGTGGTCGCAGCCCTCGACCAGGCCCGGGAGGCTGGCATACCTCAGGGCCTGATCGTGGCCATTATGGCCGGGCACTTCCAGGAAGAGACGGCGCGGATGCTGGCGATTCGCGACAGTCATCCTGGCGCCTGATCGGTTCCGAGAAAACAACCCCATGAACGAGGCCCAGCCATGGCCCTATGCGGCGCAAAGACCCGCAGCAGGGAACCATGCAAGCGGCACGCAATACCCGGTTCCAAGCGCTGCAAGCTACACGGCGGCAAGAGTACCGGCGCGCCAGGCAACAAGAATGCCGCCAAGCCCGGCTCGATTTACAGCAAGTTCCTGACCGATGAAGAGCAGGCCCAGTTCGAGGCCGCAGAGATCGGCCAGATTGACCACGAACTGCGGCTGACCAAGGTTCTGTTGGGGCGAGTGCTGTTGGCGGAGGGTGAGGGCTACGACCTGTTGGCCGATCGCTACTTGGCGCGCATCGAGTCGCTGACCAAGACCCGCGAAGAGCTGGACACCAAGCGCCTGACGAACGAGAAGCTGCGCCGCGAGCTGGAAGACCCGAACAAGGGCTTGCCTGAGCCGAAGCAGGTCATCATCGGGGTGGAAGATGCAAGCGACCCTGACGCTGAATAAGCCCCAGTACGAGTTCATCAAACACCCGAAGAAGTTCTCGGCGTTCGTGGGCGGCTACCGGAGCGGCAAGACCTTTGTCGGCTGCGTGCGGATGTGCATAAACGCACTGGAGCATCCCGGTATTCCGCAGGGCTACTTCGCGCCGACCTATCCGCAGATCGCGGACATTTTCTACGACACGATTCCTGGCGTCGCCGAAGCGTTCGGTTTGGTCGCCGACATCGTGCCGAGCAACAAGCGGGTGCATCTGCGCGACCAGTTGGGGCGCTGCCTGTCGACCATCGTCTGCAAGAGCATGGAGCACCCCGGTCGCATCGTTGGCTTCAACATCGCCCACGCACTGGTCGACGAAATCGACTGCATGCCGATCAAGAAGGCCGACAGCGCCTGGAAGAAGATCATCGCGCGAATGTCGACCGTCTGGCCGACCCGGAGCGAGAACACCATCGACGTGACGACCACGCCTGAGGGGTTCAACTGGGTCTACCGGAAGTTCGTCAAGGAGCTGGCCGCCAATCCAAGCCAGCGCCCGCTGTACGGCATCGTGCACGCAAGCACGCGACAGAACGCCAAGAACCTGCCCAAGGACTACATCAAGTCGCTGCGGGAGTCGTACCCGGCGAACCTGGTCGATGCCTATATCGACGGCCTGTTCGTCAATTTGGTGAGCGGCTCGGTGTACCCGAACTTCTGTCGGCGCCTGAATCACACCGACGAGACGATCCGGCCCGGCGAAGCGCTGCACATCGGGATGGACTTCAACATCAGCCGCATGGCGGCCGCCGTGTTCGTCATTCGCAATGGCGAGCCGATGATGCTGGATGAGCTGACCGGTCTGTTTGATACGCCCGCGATGATTGCAGCCATCAAGCAGCGGTACAGCGGCCATTCGATCACGGTCTACCCGGACGCCAGCGGCAAGAACCGCAAGAGCGTCAACGGCAGTGAGTCGGATCACAGCTTGTTGCGCCAGGCCGGCTTCACGGTGCTGGCCAACCCGGCCAACCCACTGGTGCGTGACCGCGTGCTGGCGGTGAACGCCATGCTCCTCAACGGGGAAGGCGTACGCCGGCTCAAGATCAATACGGATCACTGCCCGGTCACCACACAGGTGCTGGAGCAACAGGCGTACAACGAGCACGGCGAGCCCAACAAGGACGGCACGGAAGACCCGGCCGACGCCTTTGGCTACTTCGTCGTTCACCGCTTCCCGATCAACCGACCCGTCACGGTCACCCAACCCCTACGGATGTAACCCCCATGAGCGACAACCCGAGCATCACTCTCCCGGCCGTGGACGCAATGCGCGCCGACTGGGCGGTGGTTGCGCCGCTGATGGGCGGCACCAAGGCCATGCGTGCGGCTGGCAAAGCCCTGCTGCCGCAGTACCCGGGCGAGGAGGATGACGTTTACAAGCGGCGCCTCGCTCAGTCCACGCTGCTGCCGGCCTACAGCGAGACGGTCAGCAACATGACCGACCGCGTGTTCGCCGAGCCGCTGCAGATCGGTGACGATGTACCGGAAGAAATTGCGCAGTGGTGCTTGGACATCGACCGCGCCGGCAATGACCTGAACGCCTGGGCGGTGGACTGGTTCAGGACTGGGCTCTCGCACGGCATCTGCCACGCCCTGGTCGAGTACCCGCGAGCCGAGAATGTTCGCACTCGTGCTGAC
>DATJDB010000296.1:0-2709 GCA_035497635.1 Pseudomonas sp.
ATGAGCATGTTTTCCAGGCACGCGCCAGCGGACAGATCGCTGAGGACATAGCGCGTATCGGATACACGGCCGCTACGACCTGCATCGATTCGCAGATCCAGGTCGTCGTTGGACCACGCGAAGCGCCACGGCTGCGAGTTATCCGCCGACGGTGCGGCGATACCTGCGCGCAGAATGGCTGCTTTTGTCTGCCAGTTCACGGCCCGCGCCCGTTGATTTGCAGCTGGGTGATTGACGCAACAGCTACCCAAAGATCAGTTATGTATTCCGCTCGATGACGATTACTTTGTGCACTCGGCATTCAGCTCGCCCGCCCACGTAATTATACGGGGATAAAGGACTCCATCACCAAAACGCGTCCTTTCAATAAACAAAACCGTTAAATCATCGATATGGTGAATGGCTTCCGGCACGTTGGACGGTCGCCTCGCCGGTGACGTGGAAGCCAAGGCGCCCCACGTGGCGCCTAAGGGCGGCGGCGCTCACCCCGAAACCGTCCCTGCCCGGTCGCCGTTGACGACATGGCTGGCGGCACTGTTCTTTTTCACCCCACGAAGACCAACTGGAGGCATATCGCCCGGTGTGGCGTCTCGAGCACAAGCGGATGCGCACCGCGAATCGGCCCTGTAATAGGAAACCATAAGGAATTTTCCAGGTTTTTTGGATCCTGGTCCGCTGTATTCATACGCAGTTCACAGAATCACAGTATGGTCACAACCTACTATCACGTAGTCATGACCTTCTGTAACAGAAGGGAAACAGCGTCCACTGATGGGCACTGGCCGTCTCTGAACGACCAATGGCGTGGATATGGCCAGCGGTCCAGACCTGATCAGGTTTCGCCCCCCCATGAAAGTTTCCGACAGTTTGCCAATCTGCTCTGGCCAAGGGCTGCAGAGCAAGACAGTCATCGACATCACGGCGCGCCTCACACGCTCAGCGGTGCGCAGCAGCGAACCGCCGTGTTGCTGCGCGACCAGCCTTGAACAGGTGGAGTCGGCGTGGCGGTTGGTATATGAACGCTACTCACAGATGGGGCTGATCGACGAAAACTCGTTTGGCATCCATGCCGTTCCCGCCGGCGTGGGACAGCATGCATGCGTGTTATGGGGGTCTGAAGGGCCGGGGATCGGCTATACAATGACATTGTTCCGCGACAATCCCATGGGGCTCGCGCTGGACAGCGTATACGCACGATATCTGGATGAACTGCGCCGAAAGGGGCGCCGCCTGCTCGAGGTGGGAATGCTGGCGGATCGTCGCCAGTCTGCTTCACGCGGCATCGGGGCGTTGTTCAGCATGATGCGCTGGGCCATACACTACGCATTGCATGCCGATTTGAGCGATATCATTATCGGTGTGCATCCGCGGCACGCCCAGTTCTACGAACGTCGTTATGGCTTCGAGCAATTCGCACCACCGACAAGTTACCCGTTGGTGCGAAACAACCCGGTGGTACCCCTGCGCCTCCGTCTGCTTGAGGGATTGGCGAAAGGTGAGCTGCCACGAGGGCTCGCTGATGCGCGCGACAACCCACTACCCGCCAGTGCGTTCTCGCACCGCTTCGCGTTTGAGCCGGAGCAACTGCGTGGCTCCCTGATCGCGGGCTTTTTGAAAGCCCGTTATTCGATTGATCCGGGCTGGAAGGCCGACCTTGGCCCAACCGGCTACGGTCTCGCTTGGTCAGCCTAGGAGCTTGGGCAGTAAAACTTCCGAGACGAAGAGTTTTACAACGCGAAGCTGGTCAAGTGGCTGTAAGGACAGCAGTCGTCGTTTCGTCTACCCATGGCGGTTCAAACGGCCAAGAAAAGGCGGATAGCCGGACCACGCAACCGCTTTTACAGTCGCAGCCCGGAAGTTTTCTGCCGCCCAAGCTCCCAGGGAAGGTCTGATCTACCACCGTGCCCGCGACCAGCCGGGCAAAAGCAAAAGCTTTTGTAGCGCGCGATGTTGCTGCGCCTGTCTCCATTCGTCCGCCTTTCTTCCTGCTGCTGTTTACTCCCTCGGGGCACGATTTTCTGCACTCCAAGCCCACCTGCCCTGTCGCCGACAGCAACGATCTACACGGCATCCACAGGTTCGCCAGCGCGAACAGCGCCACGACCTGCGCACCATCCTTCGCCAACCCGCGATAGCGTGCCGTCAGATATACCCGAACTGCCGTTTGACTACCCGGAAGGGGTCCTCGACCTTTTGCGCGGCCGATGCCTGCTTGTGTTCGACCGCTTCGATCGTGCGCAGTTCGTCGTCTTCGATCGACCTCACCTCGCCGCGCTTCTCGGCGATGAACCAGCCGCGCCCGCGCTGCTCGGGCGCCCGTCTTTTGGCGCCGGTGCAACCCGTCTCCATGGACGTCATGGTCCTTGCCGCACAGCACAGCTTGCCCACCCGGCGGCGTCGCCGTCGTCACCGTATCGAAGCGGCACTCGTTCGCCTCGACCCCCAGTGCTGGAGAGAACCAGTGAGGGTGGCCAGCATGATGGTTACAAAGACTGGGCCATCATCATCAAGGTGTACGAGCGGTGGATCCCGCCGGTGGCCCCGGATGCCGGCAGCAGCGCTTTGGAAGTGTGTCCCCGAAGTGTCCCAAGCGGGAACCATTCCAGACCATTCCACACCAGGAACGAAAAAGGCCACCTAAGTAGATCAATCACTTAGGTGGCCATATTGGTGGAGGTGGCGGGAGTCGAACCCGCGTCCGAAGATGTT
>DATJDB010000297.1:0-14665 GCA_035497635.1 Pseudomonas sp.
CAGGCCGTTGGCTTCGATAGCCTGGTCCAGAAAATCGTCCATGGCGGCGTTGCGCTCGGCATCGCTGATGCCGTCGCGGTAGTTCAGTTGCACTTCGAAGCCCAGTTCCTGGAATTCGTCGACGCAGAGTTTCTTGCGCAGGCGGCGAGATCTAGCCATGGGGGTAACTCCTTAAAGAAAGTGGCGGGCACTCTACCGGTATTAACGAACCCCAGCAACCGCGCGGATTTGCGCCGGTAGCCTGCTTGCGACAAGCACCCTCGTACGTCACCCGGACAGATACTTTGGCGCGAGTTCCGCCGGGGTCAGCCTGGGGCTAAGACATGACCGTAACCAGGCGCGAACTGGCCCAGTCCATCGCCAACGAGCCGGGCCAGCTCACCCACGCTCGCCCACGCTCGCCCACGCTCGCCCCGCGCGTCCGTCGGGTGGTAGTCGGGCTGGGAAACCTTTGCCTGCATACTGACCACTAAGTCACATCTGGCCCGCTCATTGGCCAATGGAATAGCCGGCCCATGAAACGATGGATGCAACCGCTGCTGCTGGGCGGAGTGCTCGTGAATTTCCTTGTTCCCTCTGCGTCTGTCGTACAGGCGGAGGAACAGCGCGTGCTGCCGATCGAAATCCAGCAGGCGCTGCGGCGCAACAAGCTGGACGGGCAGGCACTGTCGCTGGTGGCCATTCCGCTCAACGGTCCCGGCCAGATCACCGCCTTCAATGCCGACGTGCCGGTGAACCCCGCTTCCACCATCAAGCTGGTCACCACCTTCGCTGCGCTGGAGTTGCTCGGCCCGGCCCACACCTGGACCACCGAACTGTATGCCGACGGCCCGCTGCGCAATGGCATGCTGCACGGCAATCTCTACCTCAAGGGCGGCGGCGATCCCAAGCTGAACATGGAGCGCCTCTGGCTGTTGCTGCGCGACCTGCGCAGCCATGGCGTGGAGAGCATCAGCGGCGATCTGGTGCTGGATCGCAGCCATTTCGTGCAGCCGGCCGTGCCGGCCTTCGATGACGACGGCGATGACGCCAACCGTCCCTATCTGGTGGCACCGGATTCCCTGCTGATCAACCTGAATGCCCAGCGCTTCAGCGTGCGCAGCGAGGGCGGCCAGGTGCATGTGAGTGCCGAACCGCCGCTGGACGCGGTGCGCATCGACAATCGAGTACGGGCGCTACCGGCCCGCGACAGCTGTCCGGCCTGGCCGCAGGTCAGCTATCGGCCGATTCAGCAGGGCGATGGCGTGACCCTGCTGGTCACCGGCGAGCTGGCGCAGGGCTGCAAGGCGCACACCTATCTGGCGCTGCTCGATCATCCCCGCTACGCCGCCGGTACCGTGCGCGCCATCTGGCGCGAGCTGGGTGGCACGCTGCTGGGCGCCGACCGCATCGACCGCGTGCCGGACGATGCGCGCCTGCTGGTACGCGCCGAGTCGCCGGACCTGGTGGAAGTCATCCGCGACATCAACAAGTTCAGCAACAACACCATGGCCCGACAGCTGTTTCTCAGCCTGGGCGCGGAGTTCCGCACCCGTCGGGACGCCGACGATGCCGCCGCCGCACAACGGGTGATTCGCCAGTGGCTCGAACGCAAGGGGCTGCCGGTGGCGCGGCTGGTGCTGGAGAACGGCTCGGGCCTGTCACGCAGCGAACGGGTTACCGCCCGGGGGCTGGCCAGCCTGCTGCAAGCGGCCTGGCAAAGCCCGTTCGCCGCCGAATTCATCTCCTCGATGCCGCTGGCCGCCCTTGACGGCACCATGCGCAAACGCCTGCAGGACACCGCCGTGGCCGGCAAGGCGCATATCAAGACCGGCACCCTGAACAACGTGCGCGCCATCGCCGGCTACAGCCGCGACGTGAACGGCGGCAGCTGGGCGGTGGTGGCCATCCTCAACCATCCGCGTCCCTGGGGCGCCTCGGCGGTGCTGGATCAGGTGCTGCTGTCCATCTACGAACAGCCGCGCGGTCGACCGAGCACCGCGCGGCGCTGAACTCAGGTAGCCGGCGCCAGGCGCACCCGATCGCGGCCAGCGCGCTTGGCCGTGTAGAGCGCGGCATCGGCGCGACCGAGCAGGTCATCGGCCGTTTCACCCATGCGCCACTCGGCCACACCGAAACTGGCGGTGACCTGCCCCGCGTCACCGATCGTTTCACCGGCGAGCAGTGCGCGCAGCGCCTCGGCCAGCGTCACGGCCTGGGCCAGGTTGGTCTGCGAACAGAGCACGCCAAATTCTTCGCCGCCCAGACGGCAGAGTAAGTCGCTGTGGCGCAGGCGCTCCGCCAGACGCTGGCAGCAGACCTGCAGCACCTGATCGCCGGTCGCATGGCCGAACCGGTCGTTGATCTGCTTGAAATGGTCGATATCGAACATCAGCAGGGCCAGTTCCGTCCCGCAGCGACCCGCCTGGGCAATGGCCAGATCCAGGCTTGCCTGGAAATAGCGGCGGTTGAATACACCGGTCAATGCGTCGGTTTCCGATAGCTGGCGCAGCGCCTGTTCGGTGTTCTTGTGCGGGGTGATGTCGGACAGAAAGCCATGCCAGATGATCCCGCCATCGGCGGCCGGCTCCGGCATGGCCTCGCAGCGGAACCAGCGCTGGCCCTGGACCGGCAACAGGCAGCGCAGCTCCGTCTGCCACAGGCTCAGGTGCTGCGCGGAGTCCCGTAGACCGTCTCGCAGGCGCGGATAATCCTCGGGATGCACGTAACCGAACACGCTCTGCGCATCCATCCGCACTTCCGCCGGGTCCAGCTCGTACAGGCCGCTGAGCGCGGCGCTGGCGTAGGGCACGCTGAAATGGCCATCTTCCGTGCGGTGCAGCTGGAAGATGATTCCGGGCACCCGCTGGGTGAGTTTCTGCAGCAACTGATCGCGTTCCTCCAGCGCCGCGCGGCTGCGCCGGCGCTCGGCGGCATCGGTGGCGATACCCAGGTAACCGACCGGCTGTTCGGACGCGTCGCGAATGCTGGTAGTGATCAGATCGACGACCAGCTGCCCGCCATCGCTGCGCACATAGGTCCATTCCTGGCTGGTGCGACAGTCGTCGGTCATGCATGCCGGGCCGAGAGCCTGGCCGGACTGGGCGGCGCGCTGTTCCAGTTCCTCGGCGAGGTACAGACGCTCGATGGGCTGCCCGAGCATTTCCTCGGCGTGGTAGCCAAGCATGCGTTCGGCGCCGATATTGAAGCGCTGGATGATGCCCTGCAGGTCGGTGGCAATGATCGACACATGGGTAGTGGCACGCACCAGCGCATCGAGCTCACCGAGGGTGCGGTTCAGTCGTAGTTCGGTGTGCTTGCGACCGTCGATATCGGTGTGTACGCCGATCATGCGCAACGGCTGCGCCTGCGCGTCACGCAGCACCACCTGTCCCCGGCTGAGAATCCACTTCCAGTCGCCATTCTTGTGGCGCAGGCGGTATTCGTAGTGCACCGACTCCGTCTCGCCGCGCATGTGCCGCCCCAGCGCATCCAGTGCGGCCGCCTGGTCCCGTGGGTGAATGAGCCCGAGCCATGCCGCGTAGCAGCCGTCGATGTCCTCGTCGCGATAACCGAGCATGCGCTTCCAGGTTGGCGAGAAGTAGGCCTGCCCGGTCTGACAGTCCCAGTCCCAGACACCATCGCCGGCGCCCTCCAGAGCGAAATGCCAGCGCCGCTCGCTGGTCTGCAGCTCTTCCTGGCTGGCCTGCAGCTCGCGTTGGCTGGCGCTCAGCTCGGCCGTGCGTTGCTCAACCAGGCGGCGGGTACGCTGCCGCTCGCCGAGCAGCGAGCCGAACAGGCAGGCCGCCAGCAGGCTGGCCAGGCCACCCAGCATAAAGACCCACTGGCCGACCGGCCCGCCATGTGGGTGGGCAAACACGGCCAGCGGTTTGAGGATAATTGCGTACAGGCGATCACCCAGCGCCAGGACCCGGCGGTGCTCCAGTGTGCCGACTTCCTCTGACGCGCCGGTGCTGTGCAGCAGCCGCGGCTGGCCGGCTTCGCTCAGATCCCATAGTTCGGTGTATAGCCCCTCGGGGTTGTCCTGCAGCGCCAGGACCTCGTCCAGCAGCAGCGCGGAAGATACGAAGCCCTGTAGTTCGCCCTCGCGCAGCACCGGCGCCATCACGATCAGCGCCTGACCGTACGAGGTGACCGACAACAGATTCAACACGCCGACGGTCAGCCCGGCACGCTCCCGCGCACGCAGCAGCAGACTGCGCCGCCCCGGGTCGGTGGCCAGGTCCAGGCCGAGCAGCCGTTCGCCCAGGCCGCGCGAGTTGACGTAGGCAATCGGAAAGTATTCGGCGCGTTCGCCAGCACTGCGGCTTTCGCCCCGCGCATCCCGTTCGTGCAGGCCGGGCACACCGGTGCGGGTGTACAGCGCGGCCTCGAAGGCTGCACGCCGGTCCTGGGTCACACGTGGCATCCAGAGGAGGGCCAGGCTGTCGGCCAGCAGCGGTGCGGTTACCGAGGCGAACGCCTCGGCGCCCAGGTCGCCGGCCACGCGCAGATGACGGCTGAGGATTTCCGCCTGTTGCTGGCTGGTTTCGAACTGGTTGACGATCCGCGAGATGCGCTCGCCGGCCAGGCGCTGGAAATGTTCCTCCACCTGGCGGTGGCGGTTCTGCTCCAGGACATAGGCGGCAATTGCCGACAGACCCAGACCGCTGAGCAGCACCAGCAGGAATACGACGCGCGCGCCGCGAATCCGCCGCGCGGGGCGCGCGGCGGAGGAATCGTCTGGCTGTACTGCGTGCATACCAACTTCCTGTCAGCGCACACCTGATCAGCCGTGGCTGATGCGCCAGGCTCGGTGTATGCGGGGATTACGGGCGAAATCCGGATCCAGTGTTTCGCCGCTGAATTCGACGACGTTGTAGCGTTTTGCCAGCATTTCGTCCAGTTGAAATTTGCGGAAGTTGTTCGAGAAGTACAGCACGCCGCCCGGCGCCAGCCGGGCCATGGCCAGGTCGAGCAGGTGGATATGGTCGCGCTGCACATCGAACACGCCTTCCATGCGCTTGGAGTTGGAGAAGGTCGGCGGGTCGATGAAGATCAGTTCGTACTCGCCGCGATCCGCTTCCAACCAGGCCATCACATCGCCCTGCTCCAGGCGCTGCTTGTCGGAGAAGCCGTTCAGCGACAGGTTGCGGCGCGCCCAGTCCAGATAGGTCTTGGACAGGTCCACACTGGTGGTGCTGCGCGCACCGCCCTTGGCGGCATGTACGGTGACGGTGCCGGTGTAGCAGAACAGGTTGAGGAAGCGCTTGCCGGCCGCTTCGCGCTGAATGCGCAGGCGCATCGGGCGATGATCGAGGAACAGGCCGGTGTCCAGGTAATCGGTGAGGTTGACCAGCAGTTTGACGCCACCCTCGCTGACTTCCATGAAGCGGCCCTGCTCGCCCTGGCGCTCGTACTGGCGGGTGCCGGTCTGTCGTTCGCGGCGCTTGATCACCACGCGTTCGGCAGGAATGCCAAGGGCCACCGGGATCGCCGCCAGCGCATCGAGCAGACGGGTCTGGGCTTTTTCCGGGTCGATCGACCGCGGCGGCGCGTATTCCTGCACATGTACCCAGTCGCGGTACAGATCGATGGCCAGAGCGTATTCGGGCATGTCCGCGTCATACAGCCGGTAGCACTCCACGCCGGCCTGGCGGGCCCATTTGCCAAGGCTCTTGAGGTTCTTCTGCAGGCGGTTGGCGAACATCTGCCCACCTTCGGACAGGCGTGCCGGCTCGCTGGCCTGCGGCGCGGCGCTGGCTTCGCTACTCTGGCGGTTGCCGGTGACGAACTGTTCCGGACGGATCTGCAACAGCAGCAGCTTGCACGGCAGCGCGCCATTGAACATGGCGTATTGTTTGTGGCTGCGAATGCCCATGCGCTTGCCCAGCTCCGGCGCGCCGGTGAAGATCGCCGCGTCCCAACCCATGCAGGCCTGACGCAAGCGCTCGCCCAGGTTCTGGTAGAGATACAGCAGGCTGGCCTCGTCACCCAGGCGCTCGCCATAGGGCGGGTTACAGACCACCAGGCCGGCCTGGCCCTTGTCGGTGCGCGGCTCGAAGGTGGCCAGTTCGCCCTGGTAGATGCGCACCCATTCACCAAGCCCGGCGCGTTCGATGTTATTGCGCGCCGGCTGGATCAGGCGCGGGTCGGCTTCATAACCGCGAATCCATAGCGGCGGCTTGGCCAGGCCGATGCGCGCACGCTCCTCGGCCTCGGCATGCAGGCGATTCCACACGGCCGGCACATGACCGAGCCAGTTGGAAAAGCCCCACTGCTGGCGCTTGAGGTTGGGGGCGACGTCGGCGGCCATCATGCCGGCCTCGACCAGAAAAGTACCCACCCCGCACATCGGGTCGGCCAGCGCGCCGCCCTCGGCAGCCCGAAGCGGCCAGCCGGCGCGAATGAGGATCGCGGCGGCGAGGTTTTCCTTGAGCGGCGCGGCGCCCTGCTGCAGGCGGTAGCCCCGCTGGTGCAGGCTGTGCCCGGACAGATCGATGGACAGCACCGCCTCGCCCTTGTCCAGGCGCAAGTGCACCCGCAGGTCCGGGCTGTCCTTGTCTATCGACGGGCGCTGCCCGAACTGGGTGCGCAGACGATCGACAATGGCGTCCTTGACCTTCAAGGCACCGAAGTGGGTGTTGTCGATGCCCGAACCACGACCGCTGAATTCCACCGCCAGGCTGCCGCCGGCATCCAGATGCTCGCTCCAGTCGACGGCCTTGACGCCGTCATAGAGAGTCTCGGCGTTGCTGACCGGGAAGCGCGCCAGCACCAGCAGCACCCGGTTGGCCAGCCGCGACCACAGGCATAGCCGATAGGCGGTTTCCATGCCGGCGAAGCCGCGCACCATTGCCACATGTTCGCGGGCCTCTTCCAGCCCCAGTTGCCCGACCTCTTCCAGCAGCAGGCTTTCCAGGCTCTTGGGACAGGTCAGTACCAGTTCGTAACGCTCAGACATTCGAATATCCAGGCCCGCAGGCGACAGAAGGCTTCTGCCAGAGAAGCCGAAACAAATTGAAACGACCGAACCACCCCACGCAACTGACAAATTCCGCTTACGCAACTACCGCGCCCATTCCGCGAATAGCCATCTGGGATGCAGCTTTGCCCGGACAGGCGAGGCCGCTTATGGTTCCGTCAGACGAAATTCTGATTCGTTATGCCAAATTGATCATTCACAGCGCGCGCCCCTTTGGATAGAACAAACCTCAAGGGAAGCGACGCAATGTTGCCCCCTTTTCAGGATCGTCACGCCGGCAACGATCCTGCGCGACCCTCGCAACGAGGTCGCAAGTGGGAAAACAGTCAACGATTGAGGGCAATACCCAATGAGAAGACTAAAGCGTGACCCGATGGAACGTGCCTACTTACGCGGTTACCAACACGGTTTACATGGCAAATCCCGCGAGCTGTGTCCCTTTACCCATGCGGCGACCCGACAAGCCTGGATCAACGGCTGGCGCGAAGGTCGTGGCGACAACTGGGACGGCCTGACCGGCACTGCCGGCATACATCGACTGAATGAGATGAGAGCGGTCGGCTGATACCCGGTCCGACACTCTCCTACCGCCGCGACCTGTCCTATACGGATAGGTCACGGTGATCGCCAAGGGCTCCTACGGGAGCCCTTTCCATGTCCGGAGTCAGGTGCGGGGCAAGGCGGCGATGGCATCCACCGCTTCGCGAACCAGCTTCGGGCCCTTGTAGATGAACCCCGAATAGATCTGCACCAGACTCGCGCCGGCAGCGATCTTCTCGGCCGCGTCGCGCCCTTCGGTGATGCCGCCCACGGCAATGATCGGCAGGCGCCCGCCCAGTTCGGCGGCCAGCACCTTCACGGTGTGAGTGCTCTTGTCGCGTACTGGCGCACCGGACAGGCCACCGGCCTCATCCCCGTGCAGCAGACCTTCGACGCCTTCACGACTCAGGGTGGTGTTGGTGGCGATCACCGCATCCATCCCCGCCTCCACCAGCGCACGCGCCACTTCGACGGTTTCCTCGTCGCTCATGTCCGGGGCGATCTTGATCGCCAGTGGCACGCGGCGGCCGTGTTCCACAGCCAGGTCTTCCTGGCTACGACGCAGGGCTTCGAGCAGCTGGCGCAACGAATCGCCGAACTGCAGGCTGCGCAGCCCGGGGGTATTCGGCGAGCTGACGTTGACCGTGATGTAGCTGGCGTGGGCATAGACCTTTTCCAGGCCGATCAGGTAGTCGTCCACCGCGCGCTCGACCGGCGTGTCGAAGTTCTTGCCGATATTGATGCCCAGCACGCCACGGTACTTCGCCGCGCGAACGCGCTCGAGCAGGTAGTCGACCCCGTGGTTGTTGAAGCCCATGCGGTTGATGATGGCCTGGGCTTCTGGCAGGCGGAACAGGCGCGGCTTAGGGTTGCCCGGCTGCGGGCGCGGCGTCACGGTGCCGATCTCGACGAAACCGAAACCCAGCTGGCCCAGACCGTCGATGGCATCGCCGTTCTTGTCCAGGCCGGCGGCCAGGCCGACCGGATTGGCGAATTCCAGACCCATGATCTTCACTGGCAGGGCCGCCGGCTTCTTGCACAGCAGACCGTTCAGCCCCAGACGCCCGCCCGCGCCGAGCAGGTCGAGGGACAGTTCGTGAGAGGTTTCCGGAGACAGTCGAAAGAGCAGATCGCGGGCCAGGGAGTACATGGTCGAGCTCGTTGGGTGTTTTGGGGTCGCCGAGTATACCCGCTCGGCGCGCGCTTTTGATCCGCCGCGCTCAGCCCAGTCGCTTCACGTTCAGCAGCTTGCCATCGGCGCCGACTTCCAGGCGAAAGGTGCCATGCACGCCGTCGTGGCTCAGGAACGGCCGCAGGTGATGGGCCGGCAGGCTGACGCTGCGACCATCGCGGCTGTAGGCCAGAACCCGGTTGGCGCGCCCCTGGTAAAAGGCCAGGAATTGATCAGCCGTCAGATGAATATCCAGCACCAGGCTGGGCATGGAGCATCCCCCTTGTCAGAACCGCGCGGCAGTTTGCCACATCTGAGACCCAAGTCTCCCTCGCCAGCGAGCGCGCCGCTCTGCCACACTAGCGAGCGCAAGCCAGGCCAGGCAGGTCAACAACCCTGCCGCGCCAATCATCCGTCCGGATCGAGTTGTATGTTATCCCGACGCAGTACTGTTGGAGCCCGTAGCATTGCCATGACCTCGCCCACACCACCCACCCTCACCAGGCGCCTGTCGTCCCTGGCCGGACAGCTGGGCCTGGGCGGCAAGGCCGCCAGACGCATGCTGGACCGCGCCCGCCAGCTGAGCCTGCCCTTTCAGCCGATTCCCCTGCCGACCCTGAGCATCTGGTGGCAGCTAGGTCCGCAACTGGACCGTCTGGTGGACCTGCCGCGCGGCGCTCTGTCCGGCCCGGTGCAGGAAGACAAGGCCGCCGCCCACGCGGTGCTGGCACGTCTGGTCGAAGTGAATCACAGCCGCGTGCCGGCCTTCGATCTGCGCGAGATCAGCGGCGTGTGCTGCGCGCCGGGCGATCAGCCGCCCCACTCGCGGCTGGAAGACCTGGCCGCCACGCCGGCCTGTCGCAGCCTGCGCCTGATCAGCTTCAAGGACTTCCTCAAAACCGCCGAAAAGGCACTGCCCGCCAAGGGCCAGCCCCTGCGCCTGCGCCAGGCGGAATGGTTCGGCGATCGGCTGTTCCATGAAGGGGAAAACGGCGCGACGCTCGCCGCCCTGGTCGCCTATGCCCGTCTGCGCGGCCTGAAGCATGAGCTGACCGCGGACATTGCCCACTACCGGCTCAACCCGGTGGTGCTGGCCGAACTGCATAGCCACTACCACATGCTCGGCATGCCGGCCGAGACCTGGAGCGATCCGGGCTTCATGGGCCTGTTGCTGGACAGTGGACTGCCCTATTCGCGCCTGCTGGTGCAGCGCACCCCCACGGTGCTCGAAGCCCTGTTGCTGCCACGCGCCGACGAACAGGCCAACGCCCTCGGCGAAGGCCTGCGCATGGCCGGCGCACCGGATCTGGTGGAATTCCTCTACCACCTGCCGACCACGCTGCACATCGATCCCTAGCGACGATGCACCATCAACATCGGCCGGCGTAAAGCCGGCCCCACAGGAAGCGCGAGGGTTCAACCTACCTGTGTGGGGCCGGGTTTATCCCGGCCGACAGTGCCGCGACCGACACCAGCATCGGAAACCCACCTGCGCCGGCCGGCGTAAAGCCGGCCCTGGATTCCATTCCATGCCCTTCAGCTCGACCGCGCCAGGTCCGCCAGCTCCCGGCTGGCCACGGCGTACAGGGCGTAGTCCTGATCGCCGCTGCCGCGCAATTCGCCGAGCATCGCAGCCCAGCGCCGTACCAGCGCTTCGCGTTGTTCCAGCCAGCTGTCCAGACGATGACGCACATCGCCCTCACCCGGCGCCGACAGCAGCGACAGGGTAATTTCCCGCTGCTGGCTGTCCAGCTCGTCGCGGAACGCCTCGCGCGCCAGCGCCTGCCAGTGGCTGGCCACCGGCAGGAGGGTGATGTGCCGCAGGTACTCGTCCAGATCCAGGGCACTACCCATCGCGAAGAAGGCGCGCGCCACCTGCAACGGCTCGCGGCCGGTCTGCTCGGCGACTTCGAGGATCGGCAACAGCATGTACAGCTGATCGCTGGCCGCCACCATGCGCGCCAGCAGCTCGGGAACCCCGGCTTCGGCGAAGGCCTGGTGGCGTTCCTGCCAGTGCTCGCGCGCCGCGCCCTGCAGCAGCTCGTCGAGCTTCAAACCCAGTGTTGCCACCTGCGGGGCGAAGTGGGCCACGTCACGGGCGGCGTCCAGTGCCTGGCGACGGCTGCGCAGGAACCAGCGGGTAGCGCGGCGACCCAGGCGCATCAGCTGGTCCATCAACGCCAGCTGGGTATCCGCGCTCACACCGTAGTCCAGCGATTCGATCTGCCGGAACCAGTGCGGCAGATGAAAGACATCGCGCACGATCACGTAGGCCTCGGCCACCTGGGCGGCAGCCATGCCGGTGGATGAGCACAGGCGCTGCACGAAGGTAATGCCCATGCGGTCGACCAGGTCGTTGGCAACCTGGGTGGCGATGATCTCGCGACGCAGGCGATGGTTGCCCAGCGCCTCGCCGAAGCGTTCGACCAGTGGCTGCGGGAAGGCACGCTGCATGTCGCGCACCAGGTAGTCGTCGTCCAGCACGCTGGACGCCAGCAGCTCCTGCTTGAGATCGATCTTGCTGTAGGACACCAGCACCGCCAGCTCGGGGCGGGTCAGTGAGCGATCGCCGAGCTGCTCGTCGCTGGGCAGGAATTCCAGCGCCCGATCCAGTCGGCCGCGACTTTCCAGATCGGTCATCAGCCGCCGGTACTCGCCCGTGCGCTCGCGGGCGCGGCGTTCGGCCAGCGACAGCGCCTGGGTCTGCCGGTAGTTGCTGCCCAGCACCAGATGTGCCACATCGTCGGTCATCTCGGCCAGCAACTGGTTGCGCTGCTTGCCGGTCATGTCGCCGGCGGTCATCACGCCGTTGAGCAGGATCTTGATGTTCACTTCGTGGTCGGAGCAGTTCACCCCGCCGGCGTTGTCGATGAAGTCGGTATTGCAGGCGCCGCCGGCCAGGCAGTACTCAATGCGGCCCAGCTGGCTCATGCCCAGGTTGCCGCCCTCGCCGATCACCCGCGCGCGCACCTCGCCGCCGTTGACCCGTACCGGATCGTTGGCCTTGTCGCCAATATCAGCGTGACTCTCGCTGCTGGCCTTGATGTAGGTGCCGATGCCGCCGTTCCAGAGCAGGTCGACCGGCGCCTTGAGCAGCGCGCTGATCAGCTCGGCGGGCGACAGCTGCTCGGCCTGGATATCGAAGCGCTCACGCATCTGTGCGCTGATGGCGATGCTCTTGGCGCTGCGCGCAAACACCCCGCCTCCCGCGGAGATCAGCGCAGCCTCATAGTCCGCCCAGGTGGAGCGCGGCAACTCGAACAGCCGCTTGCGCTCGGCGAAGCTGAGCGCCGGGTCCGGATCGGGGTCGACGAAGATGTGCAGATGGTTGAAGGCCGCCAGCATCCGTACCTGCTCGGAACGCAGCAGGCCGTTGCCGAACACGTCGCCACTCATGTCGCCGATGCCGATCACGCTGATCGACTCGCGCTGCACGTCGATGCCGCGCTCGCGGAAATGCCGCTGCACGGACACCCAGGCGCCGCGCGCGGTGATGCCCATCTTCTTGTGGTCGTAACCGGCCGAGCCGCCCGAGGCGAAGGCATCGCCCAGCCAGAAGCCATACTCGGCGGCGATGCCGTTAGCGATATCGGAGAAGCTCGCCGTGCCCTTGTCGGCGGCAACCACCAGATAGGGGTCGTCGCCGTCTTGGCGCACCACCTGCTCCGGCGGCACCACGGCCCCGTCGACCAGGTTGTCGGTGATGTCCAGCAGGCCACTGATGAACTGCCGATAGCAGGCGATAGCCTCTGCCTGGATCTCATCACGGCTGCCGCCTAGCGGCAGCCGCCGGGGCACGAAGCCGCCCTTGGCGCCCATCGGCACGATGACCGAGTTCTTCACCTGCTGGGCCTTGACCAGGCCGAGCACTTCGGTCCGGTAGTCTTCTTCGCGATCCGACCAGCGCAGCCCGCCACGCGACACCGCGCCGAAGCGCAGGTGCACACCCTCGAAGCGGGGCGCGTAGACGTAGATTTCGTACAGCGGCACCGGACGCGGAATGTCGCTGATGCCCGCCGGGCTGAGCTTGAAGCTGATGCGCGGCTTGACCGCGCCATCGGCGTCGATCTGGTAGAAGTTGCTGCGCAGGGTGGCGAGGATCGCTTCGAGATAGCGGCGCAGGATGCGGTCTTCATTGAGCACCGCGACCTGATCCAGGGCGACGCGGATGGCTTCCACCAGCTTGCCCTGCTTTTCCTCCAGCGCCTCGGCGGTCAGCTTGCGGGCCAGATAGAAGCGGGTCTTGAACAGGCGCACCAGCTCCATGGCGACGTCAGTGTGATTGTTCAGGGTGGCGGCGATGTAGCCCAGGTCGAAGCCGATGCGGATCTGCTTCAGGTAGCGGCCATAGGCGCGCAGCAGCGCCACCTCGCGCCAGCTCAACCCGGCGCCGAGCACCAGGCGGTTGAAGGCATCGTTCTCGGCGTTGCCGGCGATGATGGCGGCGAACGCTTCCTGGCAGAGGCCGTTTAGCGTCTTCAGGTCGACCACCAGTCCGGCCGGCGGCGCGAAGGTGAAGTCGTGGATCCAGTAGGCGCGACCATCATGCTGGCGCAGCCGGTGGGAATACTCGCTCAGCACCCGCAGGCCGAGGTTTTCCAGAATCGGCAACACGTCGGAGAGCGGCAGCGGCTCATCGGCGTGGTAGACCTTGCAATGCAGCTCGCCCTGGTCCTGGCCCGGCGGCTGATAGAAGCTCATCACCAGACGCTGTTCCTCGCTCAGGCTGCGGATGTGCTGCATGTCCGCCACCGCCGAATGCGGCTCGAAGCGCTCCCGGTAACCGGCTGGGAAACCCGGCGCGAAACGCGCCAGCAGGTCGGTGCCGCGCGCCTCACCGAAGCGTTCCACCATCATGCTGGCGAATTCGTCCTGCCAGGACCGGCAGGCGCGGATCACTTGCTGTTCCAGCGCGCGAGCATCGAAGGCCGGCACGGTCTTCGGATCGACACGTAGGATCAATTGCACGCGGGCCAGCACCGACTCGGAAAAATAGGTCCAGAACTCGCAGTCGGAGGCATTCAAGCGCTCCATCAGCAGGTGCTGGATCTTCTCGCGGATCTCGGTGGAATAGTGGTCGCGCGGCACATAGACCAGGCAATAGACGAAGTGGCCGTAGGGATCCTGACGCAGGAACAGGCGCAGCTTGTTGCGCTCCTGGATCTGCACGATGGCGATGGCGGTCTCGTACAGCGCATCCTCCGGGGTCTGGAACAGCTCGTCGCGTGGCAACACCTCCAGCACCTGGGCCAGTTCCTTGCCCAGGTGGGCATGGCGGTCGAAACCGGAACGCTCGAGGATTTCCGCCACCTTGTGGCGCACATAGGGAATGTGCGTGACGCTCTCGGTGTACAGCGTCGAGGTGTACAAGCCGAGGAAGCGGCATTCGCGAACCACCTGGCCTTGCTCGTCCAGCACGCGCAGCGACACCAGGTCGGGATAGACCCCGCGATGCACATGGCTGGGCAGGGACGCCTTGGCGAAGCTGAGCAGGCACGGCTCGCGCAGGAACGCCAGGGCCGCCGGCTCGATGCCGCGCTGCGCCTCGCTCAGACCGCTGCGCAACTGCCGCGACAGGCCCAGCAGCGAGGCCTCGTCGTATTCCACCCGGGCGCCGTGCGCATCTTCGACGACGCGGAATTCCTCGTAGCCGAGGAAGGTAAAGTGGCTATCCAGCAGCCAGGTGAAAAAGGCGCGCACCTCGTTCAGCTCATCGCCCTGCGCGCCATCGGCGTGCGCCAGGTAGTCCAGCAGGCGCTGCACCTGCTCCTGCATGGCCGGGAAGTCGCCGACCGCCAGGCGCACCTCGCCCAGCACCTCGCCGAGCAGTTGCTGCCGGTCGCGCAGTTCGGCGGCGCTGGCGCAGCGGTCGATCTCCAGATACATCAGCGCTTCGTCGCGCACCCCGTCGCCCTCGGCGCCACGCGGCAGGATGTCCAGCAGCTCGCCGTCCGCCCCGCGCCGCACACTAAGCACGCTGTTCTGCAGGG
>DATJDB010000298.1:0-4329 GCA_035497635.1 Pseudomonas sp.
AAGCGGCTCAAGGACGAACCCCAACCGGTGCGTGACGCGCAGACCCGCTATGAACGGCTGGCCACCACGCAGATCCCGGTGGCGATCGAAGGTTTTCCCACCAGCCGCTACAGCCTCGTGCAACTCCACCCGCTTACCGGCCGCAAGCACCAGCTGCGCCGGCATCTGCAGCACATCAGCCACCCGATCATTGGCGACACCAATTACGGGCGCACTAAACACAACCACTACTTCGCCGAACGCTTCGGCTATAGCCGCCTGATGCTCGCCGCCACCGAGCTGCACTTCACCCACCCGGTCACGGGCGAAGCCATGCACCTGCAGGCGGAGCCGAGTGAGGATTTTCAGCAGGTGGTGCGAAAGATCTTCGAGGAAGGCGCGGCAGGCATCGTTTAGCCGCAAGGCGCTACGTTGCCCATGCGCCTGGTTGAACGAGTCTTTGCGCGGGCCTCGGGAGAGCTGAGATACCTCTGGATGGCCGCCACCAGAGCGGGCGAATCCATTCCGTACAGCGAATTCATGATGGTGAAATCCGCCCCCATCCAGGTTCGGGATGAAGCCATCTGCTTGTGGATCTTCGCCAGGTACGAAGCGGGTTTCGCAGTGACAGCCTCGTGGATAACGCTAATGAAAACGGTCTGATTGTTGTGGATTTCGCCACGGGCAGCGTCGGTAATAGCTGACCAGGGAATGATTACGTTGCCGGCCCGGTAACCGAGGGTCAGTCCCGCAGGATCGAACTGGATGTAGGTCTTTGGCAGAACACCGCTAATCAGGCCCACCAGCAGCACCGCCCCGGTGCAGGCGATCAGCAAAGCGATGCCGAACAGGATTGCTTTATCCCTGGCGAAAAGACTGCCAGCACGCTGCCAACCAGCAACAGCCCTAGTGCGAGCATGACCATGCGTGACCGAGAAGGCCTGATGGGCACGCCGCCCACCACCGACACGGCCAGTGGCGTTTGCCGCTGTAGTCGGAGTTTCCGCAGGATGATGTAAACGGCGGTGGCAAAGCATGCCCCGAAGAAGGTCAGCGTCGTGACCCCGGTCTTGAAGTCCTTCGGCAGTATCACTAAACCAGCCAGCGTCAATAACAGCCCAAACAGCGCGAACAGCCCGTCCTTGAAGGTGACTTTGTCCAACGTTGAAATTTTCGGCTCATTCGCCATCGGCTTTTCTTTGCCTTGGGACCTCATGCGTCGACCGCAATAAACCACTTGGGTTGCATGGCAGCGAAATCCTGGCGGATGTTGGATGGCAGGTAGCTCGCCGAATCCAGCACGAAGGGCTGGCCATCGACGCGCTTGAATACAACCCAGTGCCAGAAGTTCTTGCCCTCTTTCTGATGATGTTTGATGCACAGCAGCGCCAGATCGGGCAACGCCTCCCACGATTCAAATGGGATTTCGTCAGCGGATGTTTTGACCCCTGCGCCAGTCAGCATGTGCCTAACATATTGAGTATCCGACCACAGCGAATTATCCGAAGCATGGATACCCATTCCGTCGGCTATGGTTTTCATTTCTGAGTACGTTTTACCCAGAATATTGGCAACTGACGCGATTCCGCATCCGGTGGGTTCTTCTTGCACTACGGGCTGGAGCACTGGCTTTCCTTCATACATAGCGGACAGGTCAAGGGGTATTGGCATTTCTGCGGCTTAGCCACGGCGGCTCCAAACAGTAAAGCCACAATCGCCAGCGCCTTTTGCGTAGTGGCTCCACAACCGGAGAATTTTAACCAAGTGCTCGCCCTTGGGCACTTGGTACACATACTTGCCAGAGTCATACGGAGGACGCCGTCATGCTTGTCTCGCGCTTGACCATTGTACTGCTCGGCAGCGTGCTGCTGATGGGGGGATCGCTGTCCACGCTGGCCGATTCAGACCGCGCCCGCGACACCCGCTCCAAACTGATGCAGCACGATGACCGGGGCCGGTATGGGCCGCACCCACGTAGCTGGCAAGATCAGCGGATGTATCGGAATTACCGCGATCCGCAGCGGTACCGCCATTACCGCTATGAGGATCGCGGTGGGTATGGGCAGTACCGCTACGATCAGCGCCCGCCAGCGGACTGGCCCGCCCCACGGGATCGTCTGGGAAACGAGCGGGGCGAATCGTTCAATTCGGAGCGCTTCTATCCGGACTCGCCGTTAATCAACAGCCCGCGTGGGTATCCGCCACCCCGGCAGATCCAGCCGTATAGGGATGACTTCCCGCGCCGGAATCCGCATCCGCCCGGCATCCACCGGCCGCTGCATGACAACGGGCTGCAGCGGTTACCACCGCGCTGAGGTGCTTCGCGATACATGCCCGGCGGCCGGCTTCTGCCAACCAGTCAGAGCCAAGCGTTTTTTTTCCGATGGCTCTTCCAGGCTCAAAACCAGTCGACGAATCAGTTGGGCACGTTCTTCCTGAAAGCCGCAGGGCTTCTCCGGCACTTTCCTGAAGATCCACGAACAAAACCTCACACTGGGAAAAGCCATGCGACGTCTGCGCCAGTTGCTCTGGCACGGGCAAATCGACACACTCTGCAGCGCTTTCTCCCACCTTCGGACTCGCCCCGTATGCCGTACCGCGCCCCTGCCCTGCTTGCGTTCGCCCTTTTGCCCGCCCTGGCGTTTGCCCAGGACTGCACGGACCGCGCCGAGTGCTGGCCGGAAGGCAGCGCGATGCATACCGGCCTGCTGCTGGCCGAGGAATTGGGCACCCTGGACAAATCCCTGGCAGAGGCGCATCGCGCCTTGATCGAGCAGGTGGGTTCGGCACGAATCACCGACGAGACGCCACAGGACAACGGCGTGCTGGCCAAGGCGCTGCGCGAGCAGCAGAAGGCCTGGCTCAAGTACCGTAGCGGGGAATGCCGACTGATTGGTGCGTTGACCGGTGCCGGCGGCAGCTGGCCGAGCACCTACGCCATCGATTGCGAGTTGAGCCTGGGTCAGCAGCGTCTGGAAGAAGTCCAGGCCGCCCGGGAGTGCATTACTGCGATTTCCGAGCAAGACCGCATTTTCGAGCAGGGCGAATGCCTGCGCGACCTGGCACCGATGGCGCGGGATCTGCCGATTCCGTGAAACGGTCTCGGCGCCCGAACCGTGGGAGCGAATTCATTCGCGAGTTTCTGAGGTCGGCCTGAAAAGCTCGCGGACAAGTCCACTCCCACAAAGGGCACACCGAGCAGGCGGCCCTACTCCACCGTGATCGGGATGTAGCGCGGGTTACTGGCCACGCGTTGCATCCAGGCGCGGATGGCCGGGTAGCCAGCAAGGTCGAAGCCCGACTCCTCGGCCAGCGAAGTGAACGGGTAAAGCGCCACATCGGCGATGGAGCAGGAATCTCCGACTAGGTACGGCGTGCGCTGCAACTGTTGCTCCATCACGTTCAGGGCGTGGTAGCCGTCGTAGCACTTGGCTTCGTATTCCTTGCGACTTTCCTCGGGATCGCCCTCGAACACCTTTATGAAGCGCGCCCGCGACAGGTACGGCTCGTGGCTGTACTGCTCGAAGAACTGCCACTGCAGCACCTGGGTGCGCAGGCGCGGGTCGCCGGGCAGGAACTCACTGCCATCGGCCAGGTAGTTGAGGATGGCGTTGGATTCCCACAGGTAGGTGCCATCGTCCAGTTCCAGCACGGGAATCTTGCCGTTGGGGTTGATGGCCCGGAAGGCCTCGGAGCGTGTTTCACCGCCGGTCAGGTCGACCGGTACCCATTCATAGGGCCGGTCGAGCAGGTGCAGCATCAGCTTGACCTTGTAGCAGTTGCCCGAGCGGTGATCCCCATAAACCCTGTACATCTCGCTGTACTCCTCGCGTCTATGAATTGGCAGCCTGGGCGTCACGCACCACGCCGGCCAGGCGGCGCAGACCCTCACCCAGGCGCTCCGGCGCCACATGACTGAAATTCAGCCGCATGTAGCCAGGGTTGCTGTCCGGATCGATGAAGAAGGCCTCGCCCGGCATGAAGGCCACATCCACCGCCAGCGCCTTTTGCATCAGCGCGCGGGTGTCGATCGGGTTCTTCAGTTTCAACCAGAAGAACAGCCCGCCTTGCGGTACGTTCCAGTCGGCCAGCTCGCCGAAATGCTCTTCCAGCGCCGTCTGCATGGCATCGCGACGCACCCGGTAGAAGCTGCGCAGTTCGCTCATATGCTGCTGGAATTTCTCGGTGCCCAGCCATTGCGCCGCCTGCCACTGACCGATGCGGTTGGTGTGCAGGTCGGCGGCCTGCTTCAGGCGCAACAAGTGCGGGAACAGGTCCTTGCTGCAGATCAGGTAGCCCACGCGCAGCCCCGGCAGCAGCGTCTTGGATACGGTGCCAGTGTAGATCCAG
>DATJDB010000299.1:0-7409 GCA_035497635.1 Pseudomonas sp.
CGCGGCGGTGAGGCCGGTGGCCTGGACGCCGCCCTGGCCGACCAGCACCAGGCGGCCGGCCACGTCGTCGGCTACCGAGGACAGCGACTGGCGATCCGGGCGGTTGAACACCGAAAAGCTGCGCCCGTCATCGACACTGGAAAGAATGCTGCCGCCATGGCCGACCAGCACCAGCGTGCCGTCGAGCTGCAGGGTGCCGCCGTTCAGGCCGAACACCAGTTCGCCGTCGGCATTGCGCAGCGACACGGCGCGCCAGCTGTCGCCGAAATCGGCGGAGCGATACAGGTTGCCGCGCAGACCATAAATCAGCAGCGTGTCGTTGCGGGAGGTGCCCAGGGCGCCGAACAGCGTGCCTTCATAGGGGCTTTCCAGGCGCTCCCAGCTCTGGCCGCCATCGGCGGAGCGGAACAGCGCGCCCTGCTCGCCGACGATCACCAGGCCGGTCGGTTTCACCGCCGCAATGCCGTTGAGATGCTGGCCATCCTCGTTGTCGAGGCGCTCGCTGACATCGTTCCAGGTACGCCCGCCGTTGCGGGTTTCCAGCAGCGCGCCGTAGGCGCCCACGGCCAGACCGTACTGACGGTCGCGGAACCAGACATCCAGCAACGGGGATTCACGTTCCAGGTCTTCGAACTGGCGGGACCAGGTGGCGCCGCCGTCCTGGGTGGCCAGGATCAGCGCATCGTGACCGACAGCCCAGCCGTACTGCTCGTCGACGAAGGTGACCGCGGTGAGCAGTCGGCGGGTCGGTACCCGGGCCTGGATCCAGTTGCGGGCATTGTCATCGGAATAAAGGATATGGCCCCGCTCGCCCACCGCAACCAGGCGCTTGCCGGCCCGCGCGATGTCCAGGGTGAGGCTCTGCATGGCCTTGGGGGATTCGATGGAGTACCGCTCGGTGGCGTCCTGCGCCAGGGCTGACGGAGTGGCCAGCGGCAGGCAGACGAGAATGCCGCACAGGGCGAGCACGGAGCGCAGCGACAGGGAAAACGCGAATGCCGGCCGGCGCGAGTATTTCCCGCACGAACCCGTCTGTGTGCGCCAGTTCGGCTCACTCATGGACTTTCTCCTTATTGTTATTGTTGGGCCAGCCCTCTGGCGGGGATGGTCGTCGGTATCCTAGGCAAGCCCGCGAAGCGCTGACAATCGACTGATCGTTATGTTTTGTAAGCCCCCTTCGCGGATTTTCCCGCCGCGTGACCCGCATCGTCCCCGTGCTGACATTCGCCCGCAATGGCCATTGGTTTAATATCACCAGCACGGTATAAAACCGGAGTCGTTCAAGCCCTTGGCGCTGCGGCCGATAATTTCTCTGATCGGCCCGGTTAGACCCAAGACTCTTCCTCCTGGCCAGCCGTCCCGGAGACACAAGGAGCACCATGAGCAACGCCGCCAAACACCAGATGTCCGTGCAGACCAAGATCAACCTGGCCATGCTGATGGTGCTGAGCCTGCTCATGCTGGCCTCGCTGGTCTACGCCGCGATCAACGAGCGCAGCCTGATCCTGCAGGTCATGGAGCAACGCACCAAGGACACCGCGGACACCTACTTCGATTTCATCAACACCAGCATGATGACCGGGACCATGGCGCAGCGCGGCATCCTGCGCGACAAGATCCTCGCCAGCCCGGGCATCATCGAGGCGCGCATCATCCGCGACGAGGAGATCAACAAGGTCTTCGGTCCCGGTTTCGACCACCAGGCCCCCGCCGATGAATACGACCGCCGCGCCCTCCAGGGCGAAGCCATCATGCAGGTCACCCAGACCGACACGGGCCGCGTGCTCACCGTGGTCAACCCGATTCACGCCCAGAAAGACTATCGCGGCACCAACTGCCTGATGTGTCACCAGGTGCCGGAAGACTCGGTGGTCGGCGCGGTACGCATCAGCTATGACCTGTCCGAACTGGACGCCCAAGTGGACCGCAACATCATGATCTCCGCCCTGATCCAGCTGCTGCTGCTGGTCGGCGGCCTATGGATCATGATCTGGACCGTGCGCCGGGTGATCATCCACCGCATCGTCTCCATGCGTCACACCATGGAGGCCATGACCCGCGACGAGGACCTTAGCCGCAGCGTCGACGTGACCACGGTCGACGAGATCGGCGCCATGGGCAACGCCTTCAATCAGATGATCGGCAAGTTCCGCCAGAGCCTGGGCGCGGTAGCCGGGGTGACCGGCCAGTTGGGCGAAGTCTCCGGACGGGTCTCCCAGGTGGCCGAAAAGACCCTCGGCGCGGTCAACGAACAGCGCAGCGAAACCGACATGGTGGCCTCGGCGATGAACGAGATGAGCGCCACCGTGCAGGAAGTGGCGCGCAACGCCACCCAGACCGCCGCCGCCTCGCGCAGTGCCGAGGATGAATCGCGCAACGGTGTGCAGGTGGCCGACGAGGCGCTCAAGGGCATCGAGGCGCTGATTCGCGAGATCGAAAAGGCCGCCGGGGTGATTCGCCAGGTGGAGAGCCACAGCGACAACATCGGCGCGGTGGTTGGCGTGATCAAAGGCATCGCTGAGCAGACCAACCTGCTGGCCCTCAACGCGGCCATCGAGGCGGCGCGCGCCGGCGAGGCCGGTCGCGGTTTCGCGGTGGTGGCCGACGAGGTACGTACCCTGGCCTCGCGGACACAGAAGTCCACGGAAGAAATCCAGACCATGATCGAGCGCCTGCAGGAAGGTGTGGACGACGCGGTGGAGGCGATGGAGGGCGCACAGGACAAGGCACGCAGCGGCGCCGAACAGGTCGGCCACGCCGCAGAAAGCCTGGGGCGCATCGCCAGCGAAGTCACCCAGATCAACGACATGAATGCCCAGGTGGCCACCGCCGCCGAGGAGCAGAGCGCCGTGGCCGAGGAGATCAACCGCAACATCCTGTCGATCAGCCGCAGCGCGGACACTACCTCCCACGAGGCCAGTCAGAGCGCGCAGATCAGCGATGAACTGGTGCGTCTGGCCTCCGAACTCAACCGCCTGGTGGCGCAATTCAAGCTCTGAGACAGCACCTGCTCCTCCCGCAGGAGCGGCTTCAGCCGCGATTGGCATCCACGGCCTCTCACGGCTGAAACCTTTCCGGAGGACAGCTACCCCCTTCTGCTCCGCGCCGGCTGCGTTTCGTCACAGCCGGCCGAGTCTCCCGGGGCAGTAGCGGTGCTAGAGGCCAGCCTCTTTCTTGAGACTCATGATCGCCGTGTGTACCGCAGCCGAAGCGGCGGCATAACTGGTACCGCCATTAAGCATCGCCGTGGCTTCGGGGTAGTTCTTGGCGTTGATGGCGGTGGCGACTTTGCCGGCTTCGACATGGAAGGCGGCGTGTTGGGCCAGGCATTCTTTGAAACTGGCCAAACGACCAAAACTGGCTCGTCCATCGCCATGCAGCCACTTGCCGAGTTCGCAGCAGTTGTCCTTGGAAATGCTTCCGGCATCCAGTATTTCCTGCTTTGAAATCGCTGAACGCAGTTTCATCTTCCATTCGGCGTGTTTGCCGATTGCACTGTCAAGATCCATGGTGCTTCCCCTTTTTGTCGTCCGTTCCGTGGCATCCGGGTGGAAGCCACCGGCGTTCTTGTTTTCCAGCCGAGGCTTTTCCGGAGATTTCCTGTCGCCCCCGATAGATCTCGGTAGAGACGCAGACTAATCCCAGGCAAGGACTCGGAAATCGACGCTACTATTTGGCCACTAGGCTGTCCATCAGCCAAAGGGGATAGCAGGGCCGGACGTTTTGACGCACCTGCTCTGCAAGCCCAGAGCGCTCCCGGCATCGCCGGATCATGTCTCGAACAGATCCGCCGCGCGCAGCAGCCCGGCCAGCAGCGCGTGGCGCTGCCATTCTTCCAGCTCCGCAAAACGCTCCAGCACATGGGCCGGCAGCAATGACGGCGCTTCATCCAGCATCGCCCGCCCCGCCGGCTCCAGGCGCAGCCAGTGCCGGCGGCGGTCCTGGTCGTCGCGGGTACGACTAACCAGTCCGCGTCCCTCCAGGCGTTCCAGCACTCCCGACAGGGTGGCGGCCGACAGGCTGACGCAACGTGCCAACTGGCTGGCGGTCAATTGATCCTGCACCGCCAGGGTCTGCAGGATCAGCAATTGCAGCGGCGTCAGTCCGCCATAGCGGGACAGCCGCTTGGCATGCACTTCCGCCGCCTGCTGCAGGCGGCGCAGGGCCTGAAAAACCGATAGCGCATAGCCATCATCGAGGGCTTTATTTGTTTCAGTCATAACTATATTCACCCTTTAAAACAGGCGCGCACCAGAGGAATTGGCCAAAAGAAACTTTGACATGAAAGCATTTTCTTTGTTTAGGTAAAAGAGAACCACCACCCACCCCATACCCCAACGGAGAACCGGCAAGGTCATGTGTGGACTCGCAGGAGAACTACGTTTCGATGGGCAGCCGGCGGATCTCGCCGCTCTCGCCCGTATCACTCACCATCTCGCCGCACGCGGTCCCGATGCGTGCGGCTTTCATAGTCAGGGGCCGTTGGCCTTCGGTCATCGGCGTCTGAAGATCATGGACCTCGACGAGGCTTCCGGACAGCCCATGAGCGCGCCGGACCTGGGCCTGTCGATGGTCTTCAACGGCGCCATCTACAACTATCCGGAGCTGCGCGCCGAACTGGAAGGCCTGGGTTACCACTTCCACTCCGGCGGCGACACCGAAGTGCTGCTCAAGGGCTTCCATGCCTGGGGCGAGGCTTTGCTGCCCAAGCTCAACGGCATGTTCGCCTTCGCCATCTGGGAGCGCGACCGCCAGCGGCTGTTCCTTGCCCGCGACCGTCTGGGCGTCAAGCCGCTGTATCTGTCGCGCACCGGCGCGCGCCTGCGCTTCGCCTCGACCCTGCCGGCGCTGCTGCAGGGTGGCGATATCGACACCGGCATCAACCCGGTGGCCCTCAACCATTACCTGAGCTTCCACGCCGTGGTGCCGGCGCCACACACGCTGCTCAAGGGCATCGAGAAACTGCCGCCGGCCAGCTGGATGCGCATCGATGCCCAGGGCAATTGCGAACAGCGCACCTGGTGGCAGCTCGATTACGGCCCGCACGAAAGCGAGCGCGGTTTTGCGCTGGAAGACTGGCGCGACCGCGTGCTGGACAGCCTGCGCGAGGCCGTCGCGCTGCGCCAGCGCGCCGCGGTGGATGTCGGCGTGCTGCTTTCCGGCGGCGTCGACTCCAGCATGCTGGTGGCGCTGCTGCGCGAGGTCGGCGTGGAACAGCTGTCGACCTTCTCCATCGGTTTCGCCGATGCCGGCGGCGAGCGCGGCGACGAATTCCTGTATTCGGACCTGATCGCCCAGCGCTTCGCCACCGACCATCACCAGCTCCGCATCCACGAGTCGGAGATCCTCGCCCAGTTGCCGGCCGCGTTCCGCGCCATGAGCGAGCCGATGGTCAGTCACGACTGCATCGCCTTCTATCTGCTATCCCGCGAGGTGGCCAAGCACTGCAAGGTGGTGCAGAGCGGCCAGGGCGCCGATGAGCTGTTCGCCGGCTACCACTGGTATCCGCAGGTCAACGGTGCCAGCGATCCGCTGGATGCCTACCTGCGCGCCTTCCGCGACCGCGACTTCGAGGAATACCGCGCCACCGTGCTGCCGGCCTGGGTCAGTCGCGACTTCTCCGGCGAGTTCGTCGCCGCGCATTTCGCCGCTGCCGGCGCCCGCGACGCGGTGGACAAGGCGCTACGCCTGGACAGCACCGTGATGCTGGTCGACGACCCGGTCAAGCGGGTCGACAACATGACCATGGCCTGGGGTCTGGAAGCGCGTACCCCGTTTCTGGATTACCAGCTGGTTGAACTGTCGGCGCGTATCCCGGCGCGTTTCAAGCTGCCCGACGGCGGCAAGCACGTGCTCAAGGAGGCGGCGCGCAAGATCGTTCCCGCCGAGGTGATCGACCGCCCCAAGGGCTACTTCCCGGTGCCCGGCCTGAAACACTTGGAAGGCGCAACCCTGGACTGGGTGCGCAGCCTGCTGCTGGATACCAGCCAGGATCGCGGGCTGTTCGACAGGCGCATGCTCGATCGCCTGCTCAGCGATCCCCAGGGACAACTCACGCCACTGCGCGGCTCCAAGCTCTGGCAGCTTGCCGCCCTGAATCTGTGGCTCAGTGAACAAGGACTGTAAACGTGACCTCAATGACCCCCCCGCCCAACGGCAGGAGACGCCCCATGTCCAAGTCGCCTTCCCATGGTCAGTACGAACAGCGTCTGCAACGGGGCCAGGCGCCCTCCTACCAGCGGCTGCAGGCGCGCCTGGCCGAGGAAGGCCAGGGCGAGGTCGGGGTTCCGCTGATCCTGCAATGCGGCTGGGGTCGTTTGCTGCTCGGCCACACCTTTCCGGACGCCGAAAGCCTGGCCAATGAGCTGCTCAACGAAAGCCCCGGCGAGCGCGACATCGCCCTCTATGTGGAAGCGCCCCAGCAGGTGCTGTCCTACGCGCCGCAGCAACTGTTTCTCGATCCCTCGGACACTCTGCGCCTGTGGTTTTCCGACTACCGCCCGGCGCGCCGCCGCTTTGGCGGTTTCCAGATCCGCCGCGTTCAGAACGAGGCCGACTGGCAGGCCGTCAACCGCCTGTACCAGACGCGCGGCATGCTCACCGTCGACCCGCAGCGCCTGACCCCGCGCGCCGAGGGCGGCCCGGTGTACTGGCTGGCCGAGGACACCGACAGCGGCCTGGCGCTGGGCACGGTGATGGGCCTCAACCACCAGGAGGTGTTTCAGGATCCGGAACGCGGCAGCAGCCTGTGGTGCCTGGCCGTGGACCCGCAGTGCCCCCGCCCCGGCGTTGGCGAGGCGCTGGTGCGCCATCTGATCGAGCATTTCCAGTTGCGCAGCCTGGCCTGGATGGACCTCTCGGTGCTGCACGACAACCAGCAGGCCAAGGCGCTGTACGCCAAGCTGGGCTTCCGCAATCTGCCGACCTTCGCGGTCAAGCGGCGCAACAGCATCAACCAGGCCCTGTACCTGGGCCGCGGTCCGCAGGACGCGCTCAATCCCTACGCGCGCATCATCGTCGACGAAGCGCTGCGGCGCGGCATCGAGGTGCAGGTGGACGACGCCGAAGCCGGGCTGTTCACCCTCAGCCATGGCGGGCGACGCATCCGCTGCCGGGAATCGCTCAGCGACCTGACCAGTGCGGTGAGCATGACGCTTTGCCAGGACAAGCGTCTCACCCATCGCTGCCTGCACAAGGCCGGCCTGTTCCTGCCGGCCCAGCAACTGGCCGGCAGCGCCGAGGAAAATGCCACGTTTCTCGCCGAACACCGGCGCTTGGTGGTCAAGCCGCTGAACGGCGAGCAGGGTCACGGGGTCGCCGTCGACCTGCGTAGCGCCGAGGAGCTGGAGCAGGCCATCGCCGCTGCCCGCGCCTTCGACAGTCGCGTGCTGCTGGAAAGCTTCCATGAA
>DATJDB010000300.1:0-10568 GCA_035497635.1 Pseudomonas sp.
CGTCCGAACGTGATGCTTCGAACCTGTGGGGCCGGCTTTACGCCGGCCAGCGGAGTTCGATAGCCATGCGCAGGTGTCGGCCCAGCCACCACCGGCCAGGATAAACCCGGCCCTACATAGCTCGGCATTTCGCCACCCCAAAACAAAAAAAGGGCCGCTTTCGCGACCCTTTTTTTATCTATCTGGTAGGCACAATTGGATTCGAACCAACGACCCCCACCATGTCAAGGTGGTGCTCTAACCAACTGAGCTATGTGCCTTCAAGGCCGCGCATTCTACGCAAATAGTGCGGCTTGTCAAAGGTCACTTCTACTCCACGTTTTCGGTGGCTTTTTCCACCTCGTCCATGCGCTGTTCATAGCGGGCGCACTCGTCCTGCAAGCCCTGATCGGTGCGTGGCAGCGTGTCTGTGCGGCGCTTCAGTTCCATGTCGCTCAACTCCTCATGAATCTGCTGCGCCTTCTGCGGGTCGCCGCCGGTGGCGTCGTGGATTTCCTGCGCGAGGTCGCCGGCCCGTTCACGGGTATCGCGCGGCGTGCAGTCACGTTCCTCGGCCCAGGTGAGTCCGCTCAATCCCAGCAGAATGGTGGCGGCCAGTGCGGTGAGGTGTTTCATGGCTGTTCCCTCCATACGTCCAGGTGGTTGCCTGTGTAGTGGAGTGGCAGGGGCCGCCCGGCGTTCGGGCCGGGCGACGGGTGTTCTCTAGGCGCTGCGCAGGAAATGCACGCTGAACAGCCGCTCGGCATCCATCCACAGCGCGCGTCCCTGAAAGCCGGCGCGCTCGGCCAGGCGCAGGAAGCCCTCGGGGCTGTACTTGTAGGAATTCTCGGTGTGCAGGCTTTCGCCGGGCGTGAAGCCGAAGGTGCGGCCGTCGATGCGCACCTGTTGCGTCAGCGGGCTGAACAGGTGCATTTCGATGCGCGATGCGACCGGGTTGAAGAACGCCCGGTGGCGAAAGCGGCGCGGCTGGATGTCGCTGTCCAGTTCGCGGCGGATGCGCTCGAGCAAATTCAAATTGAAGGCGGCGGTGACGCCGGCTCGGTCGTTGTACGCGGCTTCCAGACGGTCGCGGTCCTTGATCAGGTCGACGCCGATCAGCAGGTCGCAGCCGCCCGGCAGCAGCCGGCGCAGATGGCGCAGGAAATCCAGCGCATGGGCAGGCTCGAAGTTGCCAATGCTCGAGCCGGGAAAGAAGGCCAGCGGCCGCGCGCGTCTGAAGGCCTGGGGCAGGCGCAGCGGGCGACAGAAGTCGGCGCAGGCGGCGTGCACCTCCAGCCAGGGATAGTCGGCAGCCAGCCGCCGCGTGCTGTCGATGAGGAATTCACGGCTGATGTCGATGCCCAGGTAGCGGCTCGGCTGCAGGGTTTCCAGTAGCAGGCGCACCTTGCGACTGGCGCCGCTGCCCAGTTCCAACAGCGGCGTCTCCGGCCCCACCAGCCTGGCGATCTCGTCGCAGGCCTCGGCCAGGATGCTCTCCTCCGTACGGGTCGGGTAGTACTCCGGCTGCTCGCAGATCTGCTCGAACAGCCGCGAGCCCGTGGCATCGTAGAAATGCTTCGGCGAAGTCTGCTTGGGGCTGGCGGCAAAGCCGGCGAGGATGTCATCGCCCAGGCTGGCGCTGCGCGGGTGATGGTCGTGGTAACGCACCGTGGCGGTTGCGGTCATGCGGTTTCGTCCCGGGCCAGGCGCAGGCCGCTGAAGGCCCAGCGCATGTGTGGATAGAAGAAGTTGCGGTAGCTGGCGCGCAGGTGCCCCGGCGGGGTGACGCAACAGCCGCCGCGCAGCACCTGCTGGCCGCACATGAACTTGCCGTTGTATTCGCCCAGGCTCCCGGCCAGCGGCTGAAAGCCGGGGTAGGGCTGGAAGGCGCTGGAGGTCCAATCCCAGACATCGCCGAATAACTGTGCCGGCTGGGTTCCGGACAGGCTTGGCGAGGGTTGCGGGCGCAGCAGGCCGGCATCCAGAAAGTGACCCTGCACCGGCTGGTTCTGGGCCAGGCATTCCCACTCTGCCTCGGACGGCAGGCGCGCACCGGTCCAGCGCGCATAGGCGTCGGCTTCGTAGAAGCTCAGGTGGCAGACCGGCGCGGACAGGTTCAGGGGCTGCAGTCCGGCCAGGGTGAATTCCCACCAGCCGCGCTCCTCGTCGTGCCGCCAGTACAGCGGCGCCTGCCAGTTCGCCTGGCGCAGCGTCGCCCAGCCGTCGGACAGCCATAGCTCGCTGCGGTTGTAGCCGCCGTCCAGTAGGAAGGCCCGGTAGTCGGCGTTGCTCACCGGGCGGCTGGCGAGGCTGAAAGGCTCCAGCCAGACCCGATGGCGCGGCCGCTCGCAATCGAAGGCGAAGCTGTCGCCGGCGTGACCGATTTCCACCCGTCCGCCGGGATGGCTGTGCCAGCGCAGCGGCGCGGGCGGCTGCTCGGAGATCGTCGGTAGATCGTCCCGGTAGGCCGGCGCCAGCGGGTTGAGCGAAAAGTTGAAGAGGATATCCATCAGCAGCAGCTCCTGGTGCTGCTGTTCGTGATGCAGGCCCAGCTCCAGACGCTGGCACAGGACCGCCAGATGCTCGCTCGGCGGCCGATCCAGCAGCTCCTCGATCGCCAGGTTGACCACCCGGCGCCAGTTGAGCACCTCGGCCACGGTGGGGCGCGACAGCAGCCCGCGTTGCGGACGTGGGAACGGCTGGCCATGGGTCAGGTAGTAGGAATTGAACAGGGCGTCGTAGCGGCTGTCCGGGCTGCGATAGCCAGCCTGGAAGGGCAGCAGCAGAAAGGCCTCGAAGAACCAGGTGGTATGCGCCAGATGCCACTTCGGCGGGCTGGCGTCGGGCATGCCCTGGATGCCGTAATCCTCGATGGCCAGCGGCGCGCACAAGGCCTCGCTGGTGGCGCGCACCTGGCGAAAGCGCTCGCGCAGGGCTTGCAGCGCCGCGCCGGGGTCGTTCTTTATGTGGAGCGCCTGAGCCGGCATGAAGATCGTCCGTAAACCCTGAACCCAAGGAAAACGACCGGCGCAGATGCAGCAAAGTTCGTCCGGGCTGGCTGACTGGGCACGGCTTTGGTGGGAGCGAATTCATTCGCGAGCTTTTCCGTGGTCACCACTAGAAGCTCGCGAATGAATTCGCTCCCACAGTCACCGCCCGTCGGCTTGCGTGTTGCCCAGCGCAGGCCCAGCATAGGGCCCCTGTTTTTCGCTGTTCCCAAGGATTCCTTCCCATGTCCACCGACGCAACGGTCACGCCCGTCAAGCGCGCCGAGCAGGCGCGCGGCGACGTCGCGGTGATCCGCGACCTGCTGCCCTACCTGAAACCCTATATCGGTCGCATTCTGCTGGCGCTGGGCCTGGTGTTCGCCGCCAAGCTGCTCAACCTGCTGGTGCCGTTCGTTCTCAAGTACATCGTCGACGACCTCAACGTCGAACCCAGCCTGATGCTCTTGCCGGTCGGCTTGCTGCTGGCCTACGGCGCCTCGCGCATCGGCGTCACGCTGTTCACCGAGCTGCGCCAGGTGGTGTTCGCCCGGGTCATGGCGCGCACCTCGCGGCAGGTGACGCTGCAAGTGTTCCGCCATCTGCACGCGCTGAGCCTGAAGTTCCACCTGGGCCGGCGCACCGGCGGCGTGGCGCGGGATGTGGAGCGCGGCGGATCGGCGATTGCCGACCTGCTGGACTGGACGCTGTATTCGATCATCCCGATCCTGCTCGAAGTGCTGCTGGTCACTGTGGTGCTGGTCTGGGTCTACGACTGGCGCTTCGCCGCCGTCACCCTGGCCACGCTGGCGGCCTACGCGCTGTGGACCTTCTCGGTCACGGAATGGCGCACCCGCTATTACCGCGCCTCGGTGGAAGCCGATACCCGCGCCAACGAACGTGCCGTGGATTCGCTGCTCAACTACGAGACGGTCAAGTACTTCAACAACGAAGCCCACGAAGCGGCCCGCTACGACGAGAACCTGCGCACTCTGGAGGAGACCAAGGTCAAGTCAACCACCAGCCTGGCGGTGCTCAACCTGGGTCAGGCGGCCATCGTCTCCGTGGGTGTGACGGCGATGATGTGGCTGGCCGCCTCCGGCGTGGTGGCCGGCGCCATGACTGTTGGCGATCTGGTGCTGGTCAATGCCTACCTGCTGCAGCTGTCCGCGCCGCTGTTTCTGCTCGGCATGATGTACCGCGAGGTGAAGCAGGCGCTGACCAACATGGAGCGCCTGTTCGGCTTGCTCGACGAGCGTCAGGATGTGCAGGACGCGCCGGACGCGGTGGCGCTGGACAGCCGCCGACCCACCGTGCGCTTCGAGAGCGTGCGCTTCGGCTATGACCCGCGGCGCGAAATCCTGCACGGTGTGGATTTCCAGATTCCCGCCGGCGGCACCGTGGCGGTGGTCGGCCACTCGGGCTCGGGCAAATCCACCCTGGCGCGCCTGCTGTATCGCTTCTATGACGTGGGCGAGGGGCGCATCACCGTGGATGGCCACGATCTGCGCCAGCTGAGCCAGGCCTCGCTGCGCGGCGCCATTGGCATCGTTCCCCAGGACACGGTGCTGTTCAACGACAGCATTTACTACAACATCCGCTACGGCCGCCCCGAGGCGACTCGTGAAGAAGTGGAGGCCGCCGCCCGTGCCGCGCATATCCACCGCTTCATCGAAAGCCTGCCGGACGGTTACGACACCCCGGTCGGCGAGCGTGGCCTGAAGCTTTCCGGCGGCGAAAAGCAGCGGGTGGCCATCGCCCGGGCAATCCTCAAGAACCCGGGCATCCTGATCTTTGACGAGGCCACCTCGGCGCTGGACTCCAAGTCCGAGCGCGCCATTCAGGCCGAGCTGGAGCGCATCCAGGTGGGCCGCACCACGCTGGTGATCGCCCACCGGCTCTCCACGGTAATGAATGCCGATCAGATTCTGGTGATGGATGCCGGCCAGGTGGTCGAGCGCGGCAGCCACAGCGAACTGCTGGCGCTCGATGGCCATTACGCGCAGATGTGGCGCCTGCAGCAGAGCGAGAAGGCGAAGGAGGCGGGTAATTAACAGGCCGTTGAAAACGTAGGCGAGGCAGGCAAGACGAGGCAGAAACAGCCGAGGACGCGCAGTTTAGGTGTGCTAAATGAGCAGGCCGAGGCTGTTTCTAACGAAGGATTGCCAACGCAGGTAGTTTTCAACCGTTAGAGGCCGGTGCTGACCCAGGACAGGGTCACCGCCACCGTCAGGCTGAGCGCGCCGAAGCGGGTGAAGAAGCTGTCCACGCGGTGGCGCGCCGCCAGGGTGATGGCGCCCTTGAAGTCGCCGGCAACCACGCGCAGCTTGAACAGATGCCGGCGCCGCTGGGTGGCGAACAGCAGCCAGGAGCCGGCCAGCGCCACGAGCAGGGCCAGGGAATTGAGGATCTGCGCCGGATAGGCGAGGGGAACGCTCCAAAGAGCCTGCAGCGACATCATTGACTCCCGCGTCGGGCAAGGGCTGCCCGAGGCTGTGAAAAAAGGCGGGGAATTTTAATCAGGCGGGACGGCGACGGGGAGATTTTCCGACCAATGCGGAGACTTTTTATGTGGGCGCCCGCTCTTGTGGGGCCGGCTTGATGCCGGCCGGCGGAGCGGGACGCCATGGCGTAGTTGCAGCCTCAGCTCCGTTGGCCGGGATAAACCCGGCCCCACAGGGGTAATGCGGAGACCTTTTTATGTGGGCGCCCGCTCTTGTGGGGCCGGCTTAATGCCGGCCGGCGGAGCGGGACGCTATGTGCGTAGTTGCAGCCTCAGCTCCGTTGGCCGGGATAAACCCGGCCCATAGGGGTATTGCCGGGTAGGCAGTGCGTAGGGCGCTGCGATGCGTGCTTACTCGCTCAGCATCTGCCCGATGGTCGGGTCATTGAACAGGCGGGTCAGAGCGTCGCTCAGCACGTCGCTGACCAGGCGGGTGTTGGTTTCCTGGTTCGGCGCCATGCCGAAGCGCTGGTTCAGGGTGGCGGTGTAGCGGCCGGTGTAACGGCGTCCGCTGTTTTGCACTTCGGCCTGCATCACGGCGGCGATATCCGCCTCGGTGACATACACGCCTTCCTTGGGCGACTGGTACTTCAGCTCGGCCAGGGTCACGGTCAGGCGTGGCACATCACGGGCATCGGGCGTCGGCGTGAAACCCAGCAGGCGCACGGCGGCCTCGGTCTGGGCCTGCAGCTGGGGCAGGATGTTGGCGCTCGGCACGCTGATGGCGCTGGTCTCGGCATACAGGCCGCCACGGGTGCCGAGGTCCGGCGAGGCGCGTCCGTCGGCGACGAGCACCACCACCGGTTGGCCCTGACCGACGGCGGCCAGTTCGGTCTTCAGTTTGGGCTGCGGGCTCAGTTGCTGCGGGCTCAACGCGCAGCCGGTCAGCGCCAGGCTGATCACAGCGCAAAGCACCAGCGAAAAACGCTTAGACATGGTTTGGCTCTCCATAAAAGTCTGTTCAAGACGCGCGATGGCGTTCGCGGGCGGGCAGTATACGCCGAGCGGTCATTACGATTCTGCAGCAGGCGCTATCGTGCGGGATGCCCCGTGCCAGGCGCTGCCCATGCGCCAATAGTCGGATGCCAGGCACAACAAGTTCCCGGCATACTCGCCGCCGCGGTGAGAAAGTCGGCGCGATACGGCCCCTGTTTGCGAAATCCATCGGTATAATCCCCGCCCAAATTATAAAGGTCGCCTCCTGACAGGCCTGCCCACCGGCAGTGCCCAGGCAGAGAGACGCCCGCTTAGAGCTGCCCTAATGCCCGTCACGCTGACGTCTGTTCAGCGGTTGAAGCGCGCGCGTCCTCTGGGTCGTGGCGCTACAGTCATAGGCGAGGAAGTGTGTGTCTGCGGCAGCCGACCCCTTGAGGTTCACGTCTCCAAAAGAGCGTGAGAAGACGGTTTTTCACTACTTCACGAGAGTGTGGCGAGCAAAAAATGAAGACTCTGGCATTAGTACACCTGCCAAACGACCCGGATATGTACACCTGACACGACCAGTCGGTCGTCAGGACCCGGCCTCCCACCCGGTCCTATCCTCTCGGGCACGCCGCCCCCTGTCAGGTTTCGGGATTACCCCTGTGATTCTCTCCCGAGCCTGATTGCGCTTTGCGCCAGGAGCGTCTGCCGTTGAACCTAGGTGTTGCAGATTTGGAGACACGTTAATGGCGAACAACGAAAACGAAGCCCTGGATGTAGTACTGGTTGGCGCTGGCATCATGAGTGCCACGCTGGCGGTCCTGCTCAAGGAGCTTGAACCCGGATTGAAGCTGGAAATCGTCGAGCAGATGCCTTCCGGCGCGGTGGAGAGTTCCAACCCCTGGAACAACGCCGGTACCGGTCACGCCGGCCTGTGCGAGCTGAACTACACCCCGCAGGCCGCCGACGGCTCGGTGGTCATCAAGAAGGCCGTGCTGATCAACACCCAGTTCGAGGTGTCGAAGCAGTTCTGGTCCTACCTGGTGGCCAAGGGCGCGCTGACCCAACCCCGCGACTTCATCAGTCCGGTTCCGCACATGAGCTTCGTGCGTGGCGCCAAGGATGTGGCCTTCCTGAAAAAACGCCAGGAGCAGCTCAGCGCTCACCATGCGTTTGCAGACATGCAATACACCGAGGATCGCGAGCTGATCGGCACCTGGGCGCCGCTGCTGATTCCCGGGCGCGATGACAGTGAGCAGATCGCCGCCACCCGCGTGGAAAACGGCACCGACGTGAACTTCGGCGCGCTGACCAACGCGCTACTGGCTTACCTGCAGGGCCTGGATGGCGCCCGCGTCAGCTACAACCAGCGGGTCAAGAGCATCGGGCGCGACGGCGCCGGCTGGTCTGTCACCGTCAAGAACACCGAAGACGGCAGCCAGCGTGAGCTCAAGTCCCGCTTCGTATTCCTGGGTGCCGGTGGCGGCGCGCTGCCGCTGCTGCAGATGTCCGGCATTCCGGAAAGCAAGGGCTTCGGCGGCTTCCCGGTCAGCGGCCAGTGGCTGCGCTGCGACAATCCTGAAGTCGTCGCCAAGCACCAGGCCAAGGTCTACAGCCAGGCTGATGTCGGCGCACCGCCGATGTCCGTGCCGCACCTGGACACCCGCGTGGTCGACGGCAAGAAATCCTTGCTGTTCGGACCCTATGCTGGCTTCTCCACCCGCTTCCTGAAGAACGGCTCGTTCCTCGACCTGCCGCTGTCGATCCGCCTGAGCAACATCGGCCCGATGATGGCGGTGGCCCGCGACAACATGGATCTGACCCGCTACCTGGTCAAGGAAGTGATGCAGTCCATGGACCAGCGCCTGGATGCCCTGCGCAAGTTCTATCCGGACCTGGATCCGGCCGACTGGCGCCTGGAAGTCGCCGGTCAGCGCGTGCAGATCATCAAGAAGGATCCGCAGAAGGGCGGCATCCTGCAGTTCGGCACCGAACTGGTATCCGCCGAAGACGGCACCATCGCCGCGCTGCTGGGTGCCTCTCCGGGTGCCTCGGTGACCGTGTCGATCATGCTGCAACTGCTCGAGCGCTGCTTCCCCGAACAGGTCGCCGCCTGGGCGGGCAAGCTGGACGAAATCTTCCCGGCCCGTGAATCGGTCCTGAAGGAAAACGCCGAGCTTTACCGCGAGGTATCCGCCCGCTGCGAGCAAAACCTGCAGCTGCACGACGCCTGATAGCCCGTCGGCTGAACGAAAACGCCCCGCCTTGTGCGGGGCGTTTTCGTTGGGGCCTGTATAAAAAACAGCACAGCCAATACCAAACCTGGAGGAGCGACTTCAGTCGTGAGCTCTTGGTGGCACCCCGCACGCCGCCAGAAACTGCTGCGTACAGGCCTCCCAACTCATCTGCTCGGCCTGACGCCGGCAGGCTTCCGGAGACAATGCCAGCGCGCCCAGGCATGCCTGGCGCAGATCCTCATGCAGGCAGCCGGTTTCGCCTTGCTGCACCACGTCCAGCGGCCCGGCAACCGGAAAGGCCGCCACCGGCAGGCCGCAGGCCATGGCTTCCAGCATCACCAGGCCGAAGGTATCGGTGCGGCTGGGGAAGACGAATACGTCGCCGGTGGCGAGGTAGGCCGCCAGCTCATCGCCAAAGCGGTAGCCGACGAAGTGGGCATCGCTGAAGCGCGCCTCCAGTTCGGCGCGTGCCGGGCCGTCGCCAATCACCAGCTTGCTGCCCGGCAATGTCAGCTCCAGAAAGGCCGGCAGATTCTTTTCCAGCGCCAGGCGCCCGGCATACACCCACAGCGGGCGCGGCAGGTTCGTCGGCAAGCCGGTCGGCGCCTCCTTGCGTGGCCGGAAGCGCGTAGTGTCGACCCCGCGTCCCCAGCGGGCCAGTCGCGCAAAGCCTTTTTCACGCAGCAGGCTTTCCATGTGGGCGGTCGCCACCAGGGTGCGCGCCGCCGGGCGATGGAAATGGCGCATCAGCGCGTAACCCAGCGCCAGCGGCACAAAGGGACAGCGGGCATGCACGTATTCCGGAAACTGCGTGTGATACGAGGTGTTGAAGCGCAGGCCGCGTCGCAGGCAGTAACGGCGCGCCGCCCAGCCCACGGGGCCTTCCGTGGCGATATGGATATGGTCGGCCTGCAGCGCGTCGAGCATCTGTCGCAACCGGCGGTAGGGCAGCCGCGCCAGGCGGATCTCGGCGTAGCCGGGCAGCGCCACGTTGCGAAAGCGTTCCGGGCCGATGATTTCCACCACATGCCCCAAGGCACACAGCGCGTCGCGGGTGCGGCTCAGCGTGGTGACCACGCCATTCACCTGGGGCTGCCAGGCATCGGTGCAGATGACGATCTTCATGGCTGCCATTGGGCATCATCGGCCTTAAGCCTGCGTGACAGGTGCATGACGTTTCGATGACGGCGGGGCGGTCATCGAACTGCCACGAGAGATTCACAGTGTTGTCGAACGCGCCGCCTAGTCTGCCAGACATGGACAAGATCACGCTGAAGACGGAAGACCTGACCCTGCCGATCCTGGCCCGCCTGGGACGGCTGGAATATCGACTCTGCATCACCATCAACCGTCTCTCGCGGCGGCAGGCCATGCACCGGTTGTTCCGCACGGTCAGCCGGCTGGGCGATGGGGTGTTCTGGTACTGCCTGATGGCGGCGCTGGCGCTGTTCGCCGGCGAGGCGGGGCGCGAGGCGGCCCTGCGCATGGGCATCGCCGGGCTGAGCGGTTTGCTGCTCTACCGACAGCTCAAGCATCGGCTGGTGCGCGAGCGACCCTTCATTACCTTCCAGGACATCCGCTGCGGCTGCCCGCCGCTGGATCGCTTTAGCTTCCCGTCCGGACATACGCTGCATGCGGTGTCGTTCACCACGCTGGCGCTGGCCTACTTTCCGCTGCTCGGGGTGCTGCTGGTGCCGTTCGCCGCGCTGGTGGCGCTATCCCGGCCGGTGCTCGGCCTGCACTACCCGAGCGATGTGCTATGTGGCGCGCTGCTGGGCTACAGCATTGCGCAGCTGGTGTTGATGGTCTGACGAGCATCGTGGCTGAAGCCGCCCCTAGAAAAGCGGTGTGCGCGCGGGCCTGTGGCTTCAGCCGCGAGCTTTTCGTGGCCTGCGGTCTGGCCTGCGGCCGAAAAAGCTCGCGGACAAGTCCGCTCCCACGAAA
>DATJDB010000301.1:0-5017 GCA_035497635.1 Pseudomonas sp.
GGTTCATGCCGATATTGGCGCCGAACTCTATGCAGCTACCGATCTTCCCGGCGGCTCGAAGGGCATTTGAAAAAAACGCCAGATTGGAGGCCAGCAACTGATCGCTCTGGTTGCGCTGAATGTATTCGCGCCCGAAGGAGCCCGCCCAGAAATTTTCCTGCTCCGTCTGAAACTGCTTCATTGCTCTACCTGCCCCGCATGTTCCAAGAAAAATCACCCGTGGTGACAGATGGGCATCAAATGCTCCCAATCCTGTCGCGGTTGGCCTCGATCCAGGCCAGCAACTGACCGTCGCTCATCCACTGGCTGTTGTTGTCGCTGGAGTAGACAAAGCCTTCCGGCACTTTACGGCCATCCTTGATGCGCTCCGGCGAACTGGCCCAGCCGTTGATGGCAGGCAGGACTTTGTAATGCTCGGAATATTCGTAGGTGTAGTAGGAGTCCTCGGCGCTGATCATCTGTTCGTGCAGCTTCTCGCCGGGGCGGATGCCAATGATTTCCTGCCGGGCCTCGGGGGCCACCACGCGCGCCAGGTCGGTGACCTTCATGGAGGGGATCTTCTTGACATAGATCTCGCCGCCAACCATGTCTTCAAAGGCATGCCAGACCAGCTCCACGCCCTCCTGCAGAGAGATCATGAAGCGGGTCATGCGCTCGTCGGTGATCGGCAGCACGCCCTTGTCCCGGATCGACATGAAGAACGGAATCACCGAGCCGCGCGAGCCCATCACGTTGCCGTAGCGCACCACGGCGAAGCGCGTGCCGTGGCCGCCGGAGTACGAATTGCCGGCGACGAACAGCTTGTCCGACGCCAGTTTGGTCGCGCCGTACAGGTTGATCGGGCTGCTGGCCTTGTCGGTGGAGAGCGCGACCACGCGTTTGACGCCCTTGTCGATGCAGGCATCGATCAGGTTCATGGCGCCGTTGATGTTGGTTTTCACACATTCGAAGGGGTTGTATTCGGCGGTCGGGACGATCTTGGTGGCGGCCGCGTGCACCACATAGTCGACCCCGTCCAGGGCCCGGTATAGGCGGTCCTTGTCACGCACATCGCCGATGAAGAAGCGCACGCGTGGATCACCTTGGAATTTCTGAGCCATCTCCCACTGTTTCATCTCGTCGCGCGAATAGACGATCACGCGGCGGGGGTTGTACTTGGCCAGAATCATCGGCACGAAGGTGTTGCCAAACGAGCCGGTGCCGCCGGTGACGAGGATAGAGGCATTGTTGAACATGGACTTCCTTAAAGGGGGCTGACGACCTGTCTTGGATACGCGGTGGAACAGAAACGGCGCGACCTGTACCAGCGTCGCGCCGTCAATGTCGCCGCTGGGCCTTACAGGCGATCGAACAGGCTGAGCTGGCTGACCCGCACAAACGCCGCATGGGCGGCTTCCAGCTTGGTCTGCTGGAGCATCAGTCGTGAGGCCGCCTCGAACTGGTCGGTATCGCGGATGGCCGACTGGGTCGATTTATTGAAGATATCCAGGCTTTCGTTTTCCATCGTCAGGGTGTCGATGATGTTCATTCGCGCGCCGATGTGGGCCTGGGTGGTTTCGATCTGGATCATGCTGCTGTCCAGATTGCCCAGCGCCACGGCAACCGCTTCGCGAATGCGCATGCCGCCGCCCTTGAGGCCATCAGCGGGCTCTTGCAGCGATTGGCGCAGTGCGACGACAGTGTCGAGGATGTTGCGGGTTTCCTGGGAGTCGGCGTTGATTTTGAAGGTATCGCCGCCGACGGGAGCGCCCGCAGTTTTCAATTCCAACCCTACAGCAGGGATGCTGATCGTGCCGGTAGTGGCCGGAAGCGGGTCGGCGACATAGGAGATAGGCCAGGTGAGCGCCGCCCCGTCCGAATCCTTGGCGGTGAAGTTGGTGCCATCGTACTCAAGAGTGAAACCGCCAGCCGGAAACGCGCTGGCATACGCTGCGGCTCCAGTCGGGGTGACAACCGCGCTGGTAATCTGCGCCGCCGAGTTGGCGATGACGGAGACATCCGGTGCCCCGATCTCGAAGCTGTGCCCATCCAGTAAGGCGGCGTAATTTGTCGCCGACTCGCCAGCCTCCAGAACGGTATCCAGGTTGAACTCCGCACCGAGGAAACGAATTTTCGGGTTTTCCTGGGTGGGGTCGTAGCTGCCTGCACCGCCGTCCGTAGCCGGTACGAGATTATTATCTTTGTCGAACACTTCGTAGGTGATCGCGCCAGTAGCGGGATCACCCGTGACTTCCAGCCGATAAGGCGCGCCGGCGCGAAAGTCGCTGTCAAAATCGTGCCGCATAGTGACCGTACCATTGGACAGGTACATGCGCTGGTCGGCGGGTACGCCTGTATAGCTCGACTCGGTGCGGCTGACGTTCTTGGCGCTTTCGAAGGCCTCGAAGCCGCTGTCGTTGATGCTGAGCTGTACACCAGTGGCGACCTGCAGGTGCTGCTGGCTCTGGTCGCCCTGATAGCGGTAAGTGCCGTCGGGGTTGCGTACATAGGGCTGGATGCCGCTCTGACTGCCGCTGAACCAGTATTCACCGCTGGCGTTCTTGCTGTTCATCAGGCCAAACAGTTCGTTTTCGATCTGCTGCAACTCGGCGGCGATGGCGTTACGGTCGTGGTCGTTGTACGCGCCATTGCCCGCCTGCCCGGCCAGGGTGCGGGCGCGATCGCCAATCCTGATCATCGACTGCAGAATGCTTTCTTCCTGGGCCAGCGAGTTGGTCGCATCGGTCAGGTTGGACTTGTATTGGTTGAGCAGGCCAGCCTGCTGCTCCAGCTGCAGCAGACGGGCCGAGCCGACCGGATCGTCTGCCGGCGTCTGGATGCGGTGCCCGCTGGTGATCTGTTCATGGGTCTTGACCAGCGCGGCGTAGCCTTTCTGGTGGCCGCTGACGCTGGCGTTGAACATCTGCGAAGTGGAGAGACGCATGATCGTCACCTGGCCTTAGAGTGCGCTGAGCAGCGTGTTGAAGGTTTCCTGGGCCGCCTTGATGATCTGCGACGAGGCCGTGTAGTACTGCTGGAACTTGATCAGGTTGGCTGCTTCTTCATCCAGGTTGACGCCGGACAGCGACTCGCGAGTGGCGGTCGCCTGTGCCAGGATCGCCTCGGTGGCGCCGTTGTCGGCCTTGGCCTGGGCGGTTTTGGCGCCCACCTCGCTGATCAGCGAGCCGTAGGCCGTGCTGAAGCTCGAGCCCCGGCCGGTGGCCGCATCGACTGCAACAGTCGCCTTGCTTTGCAGATCCTGCAGGGCCAGGGCGTTGCGGTTGTCGGTCTGGCCTTTGGGGTTGAAGTCAACGGTGAAGGTGTCGTTGTGTGCCGGCGTGCCGCTGACCGTGAGGGAAAAGTCGACCTTCGTAACTGGAGCAGCGACGGGCAGGCTGATTTCCAGTTTTTGCGACTGACCGGGACTGATAGGGCCACTCGTCCAAGGCAACGCAGCACCTGAAACGTCGTACAGCTCGTATTCCTGGCTGGTTCCATTAAATATCAGCGTGACCGGCATGACGTCTTTGACAGCCTGCTGCTGCGAGGCCAAGTCCGGGGAATAGATATCCAGATGGGTATCCAGCTCCGGCTGGCTGACCGTGCCGGTACCGTAATTGCCACTGGCCGTGGTGGCATTCAGCGGCGCCGTGAAGCCCAGGCGCTTGGGCTCGGTCAGGATGCTCTGGATATCGCCGGCGGCGTGGCGGGTGGAAATTAGCGTGAAGCGGTCAGCCGTTGCAGGGGGCACGGGTGCCGCCGGCGCGCCGTTGAATTTCAGGCTGATACCGTCGAAAGCCGGCGGCGGCGTAGAAGTTACATCCCAAGCGGTGGCTGGCAATTCCGGGAGAATCTCCTTGCCATCGGAACGCAAGACCTTGAACTCGTTAGGGTTCAAAGGATTGTCAAAGCGCACCTCGTAGTCATGGACCGTCAGCTGACTGCTGTCAGTAATGGTGACCTCGAAGTTACCGGTACTGGTGTTCCCCGCCTGGGCAATACTCCGCTGCCCCAACAATGCCGGATCGTTGATGTTGCGAAACAGCGTCGCGCCGAAATCGCCGTTCAGGTCCAGGCCCTGGGCCAGTTGTTGGTTGATCTGGTCGGCAACCACCACGGACAGACGCCCCAGCTCGTTCATGGCCGTATCGAGCACCTCGTCGCGGTAACGCAGCAGGCCGCCGATGGCGCCGCCGCTCAGCACGCCGCTGACGTCCAGGCTGGCGGTCGGGGTGTTGAAAATCATCGCCATGCGCGACGGATCGTCCCGGCTCGGTTGCGTGGTGATGCTGTTGGCGCTGCCGCCGATCACCAGCGGCTGGCCATTGCCGAGGAACAGCGCGTACTGGCCGTCCTGATCCACCACCTTGACGCCCACCAGGTCGGACAGCTCGCGCACCGCCTGTTCGCGGGTATCCAGCAGGTCGTTGGGTTCCGAACCGGTGGCCCGGGCGTACTGGATCGAATCGTTGAGCTGGGCGATCTTGCTGGCCAGGTCGTTGACCGAGCCCGCCATGTTCTTGAGCTGGCTGTTCACATAGCCGTTCTGGTCTTCCATCTGCGTCTGCACGGAGCGGAAGCGCGCGCTCAGCGATTCGGCGGAGGTGATCAGCAACTGACGCGAGGCGATGTCGGTGGGCTTGCTCACCACGTTCTGCACCGCATCGAAGAAGCCGTTGAGCACGACGTTGACGCCCGTGCCGCTGTCGGCCAGTAGGGAATCGAGCCGGCTGATGTTGTCCAGATAGGCCTTGGTGTCACCGTTCAGCGCAGTGGCACTCTGCAGCTGGGTATCAATGAAGCCGCTGTAGATGCGACGCACATCGTTCAGCGTGGTGCCGCTGCCGATGAAGCCGGCCGGGCCGATGTACTGGCCACCGGCGGTCTTCTGCATGGCCTGCTGACGCGAAAAGCCCGCGGTATCGGCGTTGGTGATGTTGTGACCGGTGGTTTGCAGATGCGCCTGGCTGGCGTGCAGACCCGAAACCCCGATGGAGAGCAAACCTGCCATACGTCAATTCCCTAGCTGTTCTTGTTC
>DATJDB010000302.1:0-20478 GCA_035497635.1 Pseudomonas sp.
CAAGCCGACGCGCCATCGCGCACCGGTTCGCCATGTGCCTGCTGCTGGATGTCGACCAGACGCGCCAGCTCATCGCCGGACAGCACCTTGTCCATGTCCAGGGCCAGCACGAACTGGTCGGCGCGGCGGATCATGCCGGCGACGAAATCGGCGCGAATGCCACCGCCCAAGCTGGGACGCATCTCCAGGTCGGCGGTGTTCACTTCCAGCACCTCGGTCACCCCGTCAACGATCACGCCGAGCAATTGCGGACCTTCCGCACCCGCCACCTCGACGATGACGATGCAGGTGCGCTCGGCCAGCGCGGTACGGCCACGCTCGAAGCGCACCGACAGGTCGATCACCGGCACCACCGCGCCGCGCAGGTTGATCACCCCGCGCAGGAACGCGGGGGTCAGCGGAATGGCGGTCATCGGCGGGCACTCGATGATCTCGCGGATGCAGGCGATGCGGCAGCCGAAGGTTTCCTCGCCCAGGGTGAACATCAGGTACTGCCCGGCCTGCAGGGCCGTGCCGGCGTTGTGATCACTGCTCATGGGCGCTCCTCAGAAGGCGGTGAAGGCCGATTCATCAATCGGCGCGCCATGGCGCTTGAAGCCCGGGCGACGTGCGGCAGCGGTTTCCACGCGAGCCACGGCGGTTTCGCCGGCCTGCAGCTGGAAGAAGGTCATCATCTGCTGCAGCTGGGTGGCCTGGGCGCTCATTTCTTCGGAGGTGGCGGACAGCTCCTCGGAGGCGGCGGCGTTGGTCTGGGTGGTCTGCGACAGCTGACCGATGGCCATGTTGACCTGCTCCAGGCCAGTGCTCTGCTCGCGGGAGGCGGCGGTGATTTCCTTGACCAGGTCGGCGGTCTGGCCGATGGCCGGCACCATCTGGTCGAGCACCTGACCGGCATTGGCGGCGAGCTGCACGCTGGAGGAGGCCAGTTCGCCGATTTCCTGCGCGGCCACCTGGCTGCGTTCGGCCAGCTTGCGCACTTCGGCGGCGACGACCGCAAAGCCCTTGCCGTGGTCGCCGGCGCGGGCGGCCTCGATGGCGGCGTTGAGCGCCAGCAGGTTGGTCTGGTAGGCAATGGCATCGATGATGCGGACCTTCTCGGCGATGTCCTTCATCGCGTTGACGGTTTCCTTCACCGTGCGGCCGCCTTCGCGGGCCTCGTTGGCCGACTTGGTGGCCATGTTGTCGGTGACCTGGGCGTTCTCCGCGTTCTGCGCCACGGTGGCACTGATCTGCTCGATGGCGGCGCTGGTCTCTTCGACACTGGCGGCCTGCTCGGTGGAGTTCTGGCTCAGGGTGGTGGAGGCCGCGGACACCTGCTCGGAAGCCGAGGCCAGCGCATCGGCCGAGGAACGCACCTCGCTGATCACCTGGGTGAGGCGTTCCACCATGACCTTCATGGACGCCAACAGGCTGTTGTCGTTGCTGACCTGCACTTCAACGGTCAGATCACCGGCGGCTACCTGCTGGGCAACCCGGGCGGCGTAATCCGGCTCGCCACCCAACTGGCGGGTCACGTGGCGGGCCAGCAGCAGGCCCATGACGATGGCCAGCAGCACGGCGATGGCGATGGCGATCACCAGCAGCCAGAAGGTCTGCGCGGCGGTGGCCTGGGCGTCGCGGTTAGCCTGCGCGGCCGCGTTGCCACTGTAGCTGGCCAGTTCGTCGACCGCCGTATTGAGGGCGAAGGAGGCGGCGCGCGTCGGTCCCATGGCCTGGCTCAGCAGGCGCTCCGCATCACCGTCGCGGGCGTAAACCAGTGCCTGACGGCTGGCGGCCTGATACTCGGCATAGATCTTCTGGACTGTCTCGAACAGCTCGCGTTCACGGGCGTCCATAGAGGTCTTGGCAAACACGGCGATGTGCTGGTTCGCGCGCTTCTCGAAATCGTCCATGCGCTGCAGCAGGCTCCGCAGCTCCTGTCCCTCCACCAGCGGCAGCATCACCACACCACGGGTATGGGTCAGCATGGCCGCGTTGGCCTTGCCCAGCGCGTCAATGGCCACCAGGCGGTTGTCGTACATGTCCTGGCTGATGTCGGTCATCTGCTGCAGACGCAGCACGGCCAGGACACCGACGGCCAGGGTCAGCAGCGCGCCGACGCAGAAGGCGATCACCAGCTTCTGCATGAGTTTGAGGTTGAGATACCACTGCATTGAGGTGTGCTCCAGGTAAGGGCTAACCAGAGGATTAGGCGTGCTCCACGCGACGCGGCGTGGCAAGCAATGAATTGATGTCGAGAATCAGCGCCACGCGGCCGTCGCCGAGGATGGTCGAGCCACCCAGGCCCGGCACGTTGCGCAACATGGGGTTGAGCGGCTTGATCACCGCCTGCAGTTCGCCGGCGAAGCGATCGACGACGATGCCGGTGCGCTGCTGGCCGTGCTGCACCACCACTAGGCACTCGCGGGCCTCGGTCTTGCGCGGCAGCTCGAACAGTTCGGCCAGGCGCACATAGCTGAGCGGCGTGCCGCGCAGGCTCATCACCTGGTTGGCGCTGGCGTTGCTGGGCAGCTCCAGGCACTCGACCACTTGGTCCAGCGGAATGACGAAGTGCGCATCGCCGACCACCACCTGGAAGCCGTCGATGATCGACAGGGTCAGCGGCAGGCGGATGCGAAAACAGGTGCCCTGGCCCAGCGTCGACTGGATCTCGATGCTGCCGCGCATGGCCTCGATGCTGCGCAGCACCACGTCCATGCCCACGCCACGGCCGGACAGGTCGGTGACCTGCTCGGCGGTGGAGAAGCCGGCCTCGAAAATCAGCGCGAAGACCGCCTGCTCGTCGAGCAGCGTCTCGGCACCGATCAGGCCGCGTTCGATGGCGCGGGCGCGGATCTTCGCGGCGTTCAGGCCACCGCCGTCGTCGCTGATCTCCAGCACCACCGAGCCGGACTCGTGGTAGGCGTTGAGCAGCAGGCGGCCACGGGCCGGCTTGCCGGCTGCGCGGCGCGCCTCGAGCGGCTCGATGCCATGGTCCAGGGCGTTGCGCACGATGTGCAGCAGCGGATCGGCGAGCTTGTCGAGCAGGGTCTTGTCCAGCTCGGTGTCGGCGCCACGGATCTGCAGTTCCACTTCCTTGCCCAGGTCGCGGGCCACGTCGCGCACCACACGCGGAAAGCGCTGGAACACTTCGTTGATCGGCGCCATGCGCAGTTCCAGGGCGCGGTCGCGCAACTGCTCGATGAAATCGTCGACTTCCTCGACGAAGGTTTCCACCGTCTCGCGCGCCGAGTGCTGGCTGAGCGTGCGGCAGCGCGCCGAGCGGGTCACCAGTTCGCCGACCGCGTCGATCAGCTGGTCGAGCTTGCGGGCGTCGACCTTGATCATCATTTGGTCATCGCGCCGGGCCGCAGCGCGTTCGCCCGGTTCGACGCGCGTCAGCTCGGCCACCATCGGCGCCAGCTCGACCGCCAACGGCGACTCGAGCGGCGCTTCGGCCACCACGGCTTCCAGCGGCTCCACGCTGATGTCGCAGTCTTCCTGGATGAACTCCAGCGCCTGCAGCAGCGCCTCGCGGCTGGCCTCGGTGCGCAGCAGCAGATCGGCCTTGAAGTAGCAGGTTTCGGGGTCGATGTCCTGCAGGCTGGGGATCAGCTCGCGATCCAGGGCCAGCTCCAGCAGCTCGCCCATGCCGACCAGGTACTGAATGAACGGCAGCGGGTCGAGGCCGTGGTGGAACAGCTCGGGATGGCAGTGAATGCCGATCAGCCAGTCCTGAGCCGCACTGCCCACCGGCACGCCGGCCAGCGGTTTGAGGACCTGGACGCTGCCCAGGTATTCCTCCAGCGCGGCGCTCAGTTCGGCGCGCAGCGCCGCATCGGGATCTTCATCGTCGAGGCCGTCGGCGACCTTGTCGAACAGCCGGCGCAGGTAGTCGCCGCAGCGCAGCAGCAGGCTGATCAGTGCGCCATCCATCGCTTGCTCACCGCTGCGCACGCGCACCAGCAGGCTCTCCAGCAGGTGGGTGAAACTCACCACCAGTTGCAGGTTGAACATGCCCGAGGAACCCTTGAGGGTGTGGGCGGCGCGGAAGATCGCATTGATCCGTTCGCCGTCCAGGCCCTGGGTCTCGACCTCGAGCAGGGTGTGTTCGTAGGTCGCCAGCAGCTCGCGGGCTTCCTCGAGCAGCACGTTGCGTACCGCTTGCATATCCATGTCGTCCTCCGGCTACCCGATGAAATCTTCGAGTCGCAGCAGATCCACCACCTGGCTGACTGCGGGACTCGGCTCGACCAGGCGCAGGCGCGGCCAGCAATGCTTGACGGCCAGCAGCAGCTGCAGGCCGGCGGTGTCCAGCTCGGTGATGCCGCGCAGATCGAGGCTCGCCGGACGGGCCTCCATGATCTGCTGCAGCAGCAGGCCCTTGAGCTCGGCGGCGCGCTCGATGGTGAACGCGCCAGCCAGGGGCAGCACGGGATTGGGATCGCTGGGCATCATGGCGTCAGATCACCAGCTTGGAAACGGCGTCCAGCAGCATGGCCGGCTGGAATGGCTTGACCATCCAGGCGCGCACACCGGCGGCCTTGCCCTGCTGTTTCTTGTCTTCGCTGCCTTCGGTGGTGAGCATGATCACCGGGGTGAAGCGGTAACCGGCCACCTGCTTGGCGGCCTGCACGAAGGCGATGCCGTCCATGTTGGGCATGTTTACGTCGGAGACGATCAGGTTGATCTTGCGACCGTCCAGCTTGGTCAGCGCGTCCTTGCCATCGCCGGCCTCAACGACCGTGTAGCCGGCGCCCTTGAGGGTCAGGCCGATCATCTGGCGCATGCTGACGGAGTCGTCCACGACCAGGATTGTCTTGCTCATCGAATGCTCCTTGACTCAGAAGAAGGTGACGGAGGAAGAGGCGGCGGCGGTGGGCGCGCTGTTGCGGCGGCCATCGTGCAGCGCCTGCTGCTCCAGGGTGGTGTAGGTGCCGGCCAGACGCTGGAGCCACTGCTCGGCGCCCAGCTCTTCGAGGTCGCGGCTGCCCAGGTCGCGGGCACAGGCCTGCAGGCGCTCCATGTCGGCGCTGACGTGACTGATGATCTGATCGACGCGGTCCTGGAACTGCAGGTTGACGATCAACTGGGCCAGGTCGTGCTCGATCAGGCCGCGCTCGTCGCGCAGCTGCTGCAGCGAATCCTGCAGCGCGCGACTGGTGTCGGCGAACTGGGCGACGATGCGCTCGGCCAGCTGGCTGGAGTCGCTGACCAGCGCCTGCTCACGCTCGGCGAAGGACTGCGACAGGGTCTCGGCCTTGTGGATCGCGCCGGTGACGGTCTTCACCGTCTCGCGAATCTGCTTGCCGGCCTCGCCGGACTGGTTGGACAGCTTGCGTACTTCGTCGGCGACCACCGAGAAACCGCGCCCGGCCTCGCCGGCGCGCGCCGCTTCGATGGCGGCATTGAGGGCCAGCAGGTTGGTCTGGTCGGCGATCTCGCCGACCTGTTCGGCCATGCGCCGCAGCTCGTTGGTATGCCCGGCGATGCCGAGAATTTCGTTGACCAGGCTGGCGCGATACTGCTGGGTCTGGCGCAAGGCCTCGACCAGGCTCTGCAGGCCTTCCTCGGCCTGGTCGATGGCGGCAATGGCGCGGTTGCCCAGCTCGCCGCCGGCCATCTGGTCGCCGGACAGCAGGCGCTGGTTGAGGTCGCTGAACCCATTGCCCAGGTTGCCGATCGCATCGCCCATCTGCTGACGGGCCAGGCCCAGATGACGGTTCCACATCGGCACCACGCCGCCGCTCAGTGTCTGGAAGCGCTGCAGACGTTCGGTCTGTTCGAGGTCATGGGCAGCGGTTTCCGGTTCCACTTCGTCCTGCGTGTCCGCCGGGGTTCGGCCGACCAGCAGCAGTTGCAGGCCACCGAGGACGGCCGCCCACAGCAGGCCCTGCCACCAGGTCGTGGCCAGCCAGGCGCCGATCAGCAGATTGACAGCGGCCAGGGCCGCGAGGGGAAGTACAGGGGAAGTCCGGGGAGGCATGCGCAGTCGATTCCATCGCAAAATCACATCGAATGGCATTGTGACATCACAGATTTGAATACCGCGTGAGTAGAACCACCTATGTCAGGTGAATTCTTTGTGACGGCGGGGGATGGATTAGAGAGCCTGTCGGGCCGGCTTTTTGCCAGCCAACTAAAGCAGCCCTACAGTGCAACGGCGACCCTTCGACCACCGGCATGCGCGGCCCTTCTCCACGCGGTAAGCTGCCGCCCATGAACTACCTCGCCCATCTGCACCTCGGCGGACCCGCGCCGGCCCAGTTGCTCGGCAGCCTGTACGGCGATTTCGTCAAGGGACCGCTGACCGGTCGCTTCCCCGCCGACATCGAAGCGGCGATTCGCCTGCACCGGCGCATTGATGTCTTCACCGACAGCCATCCGGCCGTACTGGCCGCCCGCATGCGCTTTCCCGCCGAGCGCCGGCGCACCTCGGGAATCCTCCTCGACCTGTTCTTCGACCACTGCCTGGCGCGGGACTGGCACCACTACGCCAGCGAAGCTCTGCCGCTGTTCACCGGCCGGGTCTATCAGGTGCTGGCAGGGACGCCGGAACTGCCCGGCCACCTGGCGCTGATCGCCCCGCGCATGGCCGCCCAGGACTGGCTGGGCAGCTACCGGGAATTCGACACCCTGCCCCGGGTGGTCGATGCGATGCGCCGCCGACTGTCGCGCCCGCAATTGCTGGACGGCGCCGAGGACGAACTGGCCCGGCTCCGCGACGCGCTGTGGGACGACTTCCGCGCCTTTTATCCGCAGTTGATGCGCTTTGCCGAGACGGAGCTAACTCTGGGGCAAGCGTAGGGTGGCCAGCGCCTTTCTGGCCGCCAGCGAACCACGCCGCCACCGCGATGGCGGGCAGGAAAAACGTTGCCCCACCCTACGGAAAATTCATGCCGCATCCCGCATTGCCGAGGGCGCCAGCCCCAGCGCCTCGGCCACCGCCTGCTGGCTCAACCGCGCCAGTTCACTGCGGCTCCGGCCAAGACTGTCGATGGGCTCCAGCAGATGAATCTGTACCTCAGCCACCTCGGCTCCCAGCAGGCGACGCAGGTGGCTGGGTAGGCCGTCATCGCCAATGAAGGGCGCCAGCGGATCGATGCGCCCGTCCCGCAGGTAACGGATGGCCACCGGCTGCAGCGGCACGCCGGCCTGGCTGGCGCTGCCCAGCAGGCGGCCATGAAACGTCCGCACCTGTGTGCCATCGGTGCTGGTGCCTTCCGGGAACAGCGCTAGCGCGCTCGGCCAGCACAGGCGCTCGGCCAGTTGCTCGGCGACTTGCGCACTGTCGCCGTGGCCCCGGCGAATGAACAGCGTGCCGCCCTGCTGCGCCAGCCAGCCGAGCAGCGGCCAGCTTCGCACCTCCGCCTTGGCCAGGAAGGCCAGCGGCAGCAGTTGGCCGAGCAGCGGGATGTCGGTCCAGGAGACATGATTGCCAACCCACAGCCGTGGCTCGCACGGCACCTCACCAAGCAGCGTGACGCGAAACGGCAGGGCCGCCGCCAGCGCGGCATGGAAGCGGCGGGTCAGGCGCAGGCGCAGCGCCAGGCGATCACCGCGCCAGAACAGCCCCAGCAATCCGAGCATGGCGGTCAGCGCTACTCCGTACAGCAACACGCCCGCCAGGCGCAGGGCGCGCACGCCGAACCGCAGTCGCTTCATACCGCGGCCTTGAAGTGCCGGGCATAGCGCGGGCAGAGATCCTCGCGGCGCAGCAGGATGAACAGGTCGGCCACCTGGAATTCCGGATCCCAGCACGGCTCGCCGCAGATCTTCGCACCCAGGCGCAGGTAGGCCTTGAGCAGCGGCGGCAGCTCGGCCACCAGGTTGTCGGGCAGTTGCATATCCAGCGCCGGCAGCGGATTGAGCGGCTCGGCGCACATATGTTCGTTACACAGGTAGCTGTCGCGCAGGCGCTGCATCACCGCGCGCGCCTGGATGCCGCCGTCGCGCATCGGGATGCTGGCGCAGCCCATCAGGTAGCGGTAACCGCCCTCGTTGAGGATTTCCGCCAGTTCGCTCCACAGCACGCCGATGGTCGCGCCGTTGCGATAGGCGGCATCCACGCAGGTGCGGCCGATCTCCAGCAGCGGCCCCTGGCTCAGCGCCGGACCGCGCAGCTGGAATTCCCCTTCGCTGTAGAAGCGCCCCAGGCCGCGCGCCGCCTGGTGGTCGAGCAGGCGGGTGGTGGCCACCAGCGCGCCACTGTCCAGGTCGCGCACACCGATGTGCAGGCAGTGGGGATCGTAATCGTCGCGATCCAGCCCCTCGTCGGCACCCGGCAGGCGGGCCTCGAAGGCCTGGCTGAACACCCGGTAACGCAGGGCCTGGGCTTCGCGCAGCTGGTCGTCACCGCTCAGGCGCACCGCCTGCAGGCGGCTGGGGGAACGCATCATGCTTGTCTCCTTGGCCGGCTTTTCCGCCGGTCGGGCAGTGTGGGCAAGGGCGATGCTAGGCAGGGCCGGTGTCGGGGCGGTGACAACGGCGTGACGGCGGTGTGACAAAGCCCGAGGAGGTGCGGTGTTCGCGTCTAAGCTTCGGTCAGACGGGCACAGGCCCCTCGAACACCGGCGGCCCGGCACGGTCAATCGAAGCGGATCGCAACGGAGGAATGCTGTGCATATCGCCGACATGACGATGTTCTACGCGCCGGCCAGCGGCGGCGTACGCACCTATCTGGACGCCAAGCACCGCCGTCTGCGCGTCTATCCCGGGGTGCAACACAGCCTGCTGATCCCCGGCGACGGCTACAGCCAGCACGACGGCATCTATCGCATCCCCACCCCGCCCTTGCCCTTCGCGCGGGGCTACCGTTTTCCAGTGCGCCGCACGCCGTGGCGCAATCTGCTGCGCGCCCTGCGGCCGGACCTGATCGAGGTTGGCGACCCCTATCTGACCGCCTGGGCGGCGCTGGACGCCGGCCGCCGCCTGGACGTGCCAGTGATCGGCTTCTACCACTCGGATCTGCCGCGCCTGGTGCGCAACCGCATCGGCCCGTGGCTGGACACCAATCTGGATGCCTATGTCGCCCGCCTGTATGGCAACTTCGAGCGCGTACTGGCGCCCAGCCAGGTGATGGCCGACAAGCTGCGCCGGCTGGGCGTGAACCAGGTGCACGTGCAGCCGCTGGGCGTCGATCTGGACACTTTCCACCCGCGCCACCGTGACGAGGATCTGCGCCGCCAGCTGGGTCTGGATGACGACACGCGACTGCTGATCTTCGCCGGCCGTGGTTCGCGGGAGAAACACCTGCCGGTACTGCTGGACTGTGCGCAGCATCTGGGGCGCGCCTTCCACCTGCTGCTGGTCGGCTCCGGCATGCCCACCCGGGTGCCGGCCAATGCCACGGTGATCAACCATTTCTGCCCCGCCGCCGAAGTGGCCCGGCTGATGGCCAGCAGCGACGCGCTGCTGCACGCCGGCAACCAGGAAACCTTCGGTCTGGTGGTGCTGGAAGCCATGGCCAGCGGCATCCCGGTGGTGGCGGTGCGCGCCGGGGCGCTGGCCGAGATCGTCCCCAGCCACTGCGGCCAGTTGTGCCGACCCAATGATGGCCCGGCCATGGCCCAGGCGGTGCGGGCGCTGTTCGAGGGCGATCCCCGCCAGCTGGGTGCCCAGGCGCGCCGGCATGTGGAGCGGCACTACTCCTGGGACACGGTGGTCGCCGGTCTGCTGGGTCATTACCGCGCCGCGCTGGGTTGCAGCGAATATGCGGCGGTGGTGCATGGCTGAGCGGCATCTGCTGATCGTCCTGCATGACGTGGCGCCACCCGGCTGGCCGCTGTATCGGCCCTTCGTCGACGCGCTGGACCGCCTCGGCCCGCTGCCGCTGAGCTGGCTGGTGGTGCCCGATTTCCATCACCGCCACCCGCTGCAGGCGAGCCCGCTGCGCGACATCCTCGAACAGCGCCTGGCGCGGGGCGACGAATTGGTTTTACACGGCTGGTACCACTGCGACGACGAACCGCCGCCCCGCGACCCGCGCGACTGGTTCATGCGCCGCGTCTATACCCGCGAGGGCGAGTTCTTCCGCCTCGACGAGCAACGCGCCGGCGAGCGCCTGGAGCGGGGCATCGCGCTGTTTCAGCGGCTCGGCTGGCCGCTGCAGGGGTTTGTCGCCCCGGCCTGGCTGATGAGCGCCGGCACGCGGCGCGCGCTGGCCCACAGCGCGCTGCGCTACAGCAGCGATTCCCGCAACCTGCTATTGCTGCCCGACTTCACCCCGCTGCCCGCCCCCACGCTGGTCTGGACCAGTCGCAGCGCCTGGCGGCGCGGGCTGTCTCAGGCCTGGTGCGCGGCCCAGTTGCGGCGCTGCCAGCAGGCACCGGTGCTGCGCCTAGCGCTGCATCCGGAGGATCTGCGTCACCCTGGCGGGCGCGCCTTCTGGCTAACCACCGTGCGGCGCCTGCTCGACGACGGCCGCATTCCCCTGACCAAGTCGGCCTGGCTGGAGCATTGCGGGACGCAGCGAGCGGCCGCATGAAACGCGGTCTCTGGCTGCTGGCCTGCGCGCTGCTGGCCGCCGCACTGGTACCGCTGCTGCTGGGTGGCAGCGGGCTGTGGGAGCGGCTGCACACTTTCCCCCCAGAGCTGCTGCTGACCATGCTGGGCATGATTCTGCTGGGCTGGAACCTCAACGCGCTGCGCCTGCGCCTGCTGCTGGTCGGCCGGCCGATGGGCCAGCGCCGCGCGCTGGGCGTGGTGATGGCCACCGAGTTCGCCATCTGCGCCACGCCGGCCGGCGCCGGCGGCCCGCTGACCCTGATGGCGCTGCTGATGCGCCACGGCCTGCGCCCGGCCCAGGGCACGGCGATCTTCACGGTGGAGCAACTCGGCGACCTGCTGGTGTTCGCCTGCGCCCTGCTGGGCATTCTCTGCTACGCGCTGTTCAACGCGCTGAGCGCGCGCCTGGGCTGGATGCTCGGCGCCAGCCTGGTGCTGCTGATCGGCGGCCTGGCGCTGGCCTTGCTGCTGGCCTGGAATCACCGCCGCCTGCTGCGCCTGACCGGCCATCTGCTCAACCGGCTGGGCGTGCCCTGGCGCCGGCGCGTGCACTGGGGGCGCAAGGTGCTGGGCTTTCGCAACGCGCTGCGGGACAGCCTGCGCCTGCCGCGCCGGGTGCTGCTGGGCGTGTTCGTGCTCACCGCCCTGCACTGGCTGCTGCGCTACAGCGTGCTGTACCTGACCCTGCGCGGCCTGGGCAGCAGCCTGCCCTGGGCCTGGACGGTACTGGTGCAGGTGCTGGCGCTGGGCGCCGGTCAGTTGAGCCTGCTGCCCGGCGGCGCCGGCAGCGCCGAGCTGGCCTCGGTGGCCTTGCTCGCCCCGCTGGTGGGCAAGTCCAGCGCGGCGGCGGCGATCATCATCTGGCGCGGCGTGACCTACTACTTCTACCTGATCGCCGGCGCCCCGCTGTTCCTGCACCTGGCCGGCCGGCCGCTGCTGCGGCGACTGGTGCGCTTTCGGCAGTCGTGAAAGGGAAGTGCAGGCGGCCCTGAACCTGTGAGGCCGGCATAAAGCCGGCCCCACAGAAGACAGCGTTCCTACCGCTGCGCCCGGAGGAAATTCAGCGCATCCAGGGCGCTGCGTTCGGGGATTTCTTCCATCGGCACATGCCCGACGCCGGCATACACCCGCACCTGCAGGCCCGGCAGGTCGCGCTGCCACAGGGCGACCTGCTCCGGCGCGATCCAGTGGTCCCGCTCGCCCCACATCAGCAGGGTCGGCGCGCCGATACGCGCCACCCGCTCGGGGGTGTCCTTGCGGCTGCGGTTCAGGCGCACCAGCAGGCGGAAGATTTCCATCATGGCGCGGCGATTGCCGGGCCGGCGGGTCAGTTCATAGTAGCGATCGGGCACGCCCGGCTGGATTCGGCTGCGATCCCCGTAGACCTCCTTCACGCCCTGGGCAATCAGCGCGCGCGGCATCCACAGCTGCATGGCCCAGGTGGCGCCCGGCAGGCTGGCGGCGGCGATCATCCAGGGAATCCGGCGCATCGGGTAGCCGACCGGATCGAGCAGCACCAGCCGTTCCACCCGTTCGGGGTGTTCCAGGGCGTAGCTCCAGGCGAGGTAACCGCCCAGCGAGTTGCCGACCAGGATCGCCCGCTCGACCCGCAGATGATCGAGCAGCAGACCCAGCACCTTGCTCATGCGTTCTTCGGAATACTCGCCGAATGCCGGGCCGGTGAGACCGAAACAGGGCAGATCGAAGCGAATCACCCGGTAATGGGGCGAAAAGGCCTTCACCCAGCCGTCCCAGGTATGCAGCGAGGCCACCACGCCGTGCATCATCACCACCGCCGGCTTGTCCGGTTGGCCTTCGTCACGGTAATGCACCGCAAAGCCATCCAGCTCCACATAGCGCGAGCCGCTGGCCGGATGGCCGTAGCGGGCCTTGAGCGCGGGCAGCGGCAGTTCGCCGAAGCCCAGGCGGGCGACGCCGCTGGCCAGGGGCGGGGTCAGGGTATGGCTGGAAGCAGGCATGCAATTCTCCTTGTGAATCGGCGGCAAACGAGGGCCGCGAATCATTCGGGCCAACCGGCATCACAGCACGGAAAAAACACCCCATGTGCCCAACCGAAGGACGGGATGACGTTGCCCGCCGGACTAGATAAGCTGCCCGTTCCTCGTCACGGACCGACCCATGCCGCGCCTTCCCTCCGCACTGCTCTGCCTGCTGCTGTTGCTTGTGCTGCGTCCGCTGGCCGCCACGGAGCTGTACTTCCTCGGCCAGCCGATTCCGGATATCCAGCAACCCTGGGGCAGCGAGGAATACCGCCGCCTGCTCGACACCCTGCGCACGGTGCGCGATGGTCAGGCCGACGCCCTGCCCCGACGCGGCGGCGAATTCACCGGGCCGCTCTACCAGCGCATGGTCAATCCCGAGAACTTCCGTCCGCAGCTGAACATCTACGTGGCGCTGGAGCAGCGTCAGAACGAGGCGCGGGATACCCTGTCACACCTGCGCGAACTGCTGCGCCTGTATCTGGACTTCACCGTTGAACAGCAGCCCTATGCCAGCGAGGCGCTGGGGCTGATGAGCCATTCGCTGCGCCAGCAGGCGGTGCTGTTCACCCTGAGCGTGGAATTCTGGATGACCCTGGCGGAGGAGGAGCGCCACAGCCCGGTTCGCCTGCAAGGCCTGCACGACACCAAGGCGGCCGCCGCGCAGCTGACCCGCAGCGCCCTGGATTTCCTGGACATGACCCGACAGTTCGGCGCGCCGGAGCTGGAGCAATACGCCGCCGAGCTGGCCAGCCAGCTGCCGGAGTTGTTCGTGCATTTGCCGGCCAGTGCGCGCGGCGAGGTGCTGGCGCGGCTGGACAGCCAGGCTAACGAACACCCGCTGACCGAGGTGCGCGACCGCCTGGCCGCACTGCAACCGACCCTGCAGGCCATCGAGGACGACATGCGTGCCAAATCCGCGGCCGCCGAATCCCGCCCGACCGGCCAGCGCGCCGGGGCCTGAACGTCGGGCGGTGGCGTCTTTCCGGCCGCCAGGAAAACCGGGCTTTACCGCGCCTTCTTCAGTCCAGCAAACCCAGCGCCTGAGCCCGCGCCACGGCCTGGGTACGCCGTTCCACCCCAAGCTTGCCGTTGATGTGCCGGGCATGGCTCTTCACCGTGTGCAGCGAGATGAACAGCCGCTCGCTGATCTCCTGATTCGAGCAGCCCTGGGCGATCAGACCCAGCACCGCGAGCTCACGGCCGCTTAGCGGCGCGGCCTCATCGGCCGGCGCGACCACGGAAACCGGCGGGGCCGCGGCCGATTCCGGCAACAGCGCCAGCAGATCGCTGGCCAGCGCAGAGGCTGGAAGACTGGCCAGCCGCGCACGCAGCCACTGGGGATGACGGCGCAGCAACGGCAGAAACGCCATCAGGCAGCCGCCGCGACCGGACTCCAGGCCGCTGGCCAGCGCGGTGCCCGCCTCCGTCTCGCGACCGCTTTCCAGCAGCAACAGGCACAGCTGCATATCCGCGACGCAGGCGAGCATCAGCGCGCCGCACCGGCGCGCCTTGCGCTGCAGCTCGCGCATCTGCTGCGCGGCAGCCTCCTCCTGGCCACGTCGCCGGGCCAGGGTGGCGCGACGCAAGCCCAGGTGCAGCGGCAGTTGCGGCAGCAGTTCCGGGGCCGCGGCCGGCTGGGCGCCGGCATAGGTGTCGCTCAGGCGGGCAAGCCACAGCTCGGCCAGCGGCAGTTGCCCGTGCCCGGCCCAGAGCTCGCATTTCACCAGGGTGACCAGGGCCAGGTAGTAGATGGGCGGCACATCCCAGGCGTGCAGGGTGCGTTCGCACTCGGCAAGCAGGCGGAAGGCTTCGGCGTTGTCGCCGGCCTGCTCGGCAAGCGTGGCCAGCACGCTGTAGCCGATCACCAGGGTCACGTCGCGACAGGCCCGCGCTTCGCGAATCCCGGCATGCAGTCGCGCGCGGGCCTGCTCCGGCTGCAGACGCAGCGCCAGCAGATAGCCTTCGTAGAGCACCAGGCGGGCGCGAACCGCATACGGCTTGTGCGGTCCCAGGTCCTGCAGGCGCGTCAGGCCCAGTCGCACTTCATCCAGCGCACGCAGGATTTCCCCGCGTGCCTGCAGCGCCCGCGCGCGATCGTGATGGGCCAGCGCCTCGAACAGCGGGTTACCGTGGCGCTGGGCCAGCTCCAGCGCCTGGCGATTGAAGTCGCGGGCGCGCCACAGCACGCCCCGTGTCACCGCCAGGTTGGCCAGGGTGGAAATGCACATGAAGCGCTGCCCGAAGCGGTCGACCGGCAGGGCGTCCAGGGCGTCACGACAATGCTGCTCGGCCCGCGCCACCTCGCCGCGTCCACGAGCGATCATGCCGCTGAGCGCCTGCCACTGCGCCAGCAACAGCCGCTGCTCGCCCGCGCCGGGCGCCGGCAGGAAATGGCCCAGGCGCGCGGCCAGCGCCTCGGCGGCGCCCAGCTGGCAGGCCATGGTCAGCGCCCAGCCGTATAGCACGATCAGCCGGGGCGACAGGCCGAGCAGGCTGTCGGGCAACTCCAGCTTCCAGCGCAGCAGCATGGCGACGTTCTGCTCGCCCAGCAGTTGTTCCTCGGAGAGGTTCTGCACCAGTTCAGCGGCAACGTCGCTGCGCCCGGCACGCAGCGCCTGCTCCACGGCCTCGACCGCGTCGCCCTGCTGGCTGTACCAGCGGCAGGCGCGCAAGTGCAGAGCCGCGCGGGAGACCTCGCCGGCGGACGGCGACTGGCGACGCAGCAGGTCACTGAACAGGTGGTGATAGCGGAACCAGCGGCCCTGGTCGTCGAGCGGCACCAGAAAGACCTGGTGCGCCTTGAGGTGTTCGAGAATCGCGGCGCTGTCCGGCTCTTCGCGCAGCGCATCGCACAGCTCGGCGCAGAAGCGGTCGAGGCAGGCGGTCTGGTAGAGGAAGGCCCGTACCGTCGCCGGCTGACGGTCGATCACCTCCTCGAGCAGGTAATCGTGGATCAACCCGTCGGCGCCTGCCGGGGACAGCGGATCGGCGGCGCGGGGCGCGTCCTGGCGGGCCAGCAGCCACAGCCGCAGACCGGCAACCCAGCCTTCGCAACGCTGCAGCAGCAGGTCGCGCTCTTCGTCGGCCAAGTGGGCGCCCTGCCCGGCCACCAGTGCGCCTGCTTCCTCGGTGCTCAGGCGCAGATCCTGCACCTGCAATTCCAGCAACTGGCGGTGCAGACGCAGCCGAGCCAGATGCCAGGCGGGCCGCTGGCGACTGGTGACCAGCAGGCGTACGCCGGCCGGCAGGTGGTTGAGGAGGAACTGCAGGCAACTGTCGAGCACCGCGCCCTGCGCCAGGTGGTAGTCGTCCAGCACCAGCAGCAGATCCCGGCCCGCGAGGCGCGGCGTCAATTCGTCGAGCAGGTCGCTCAGCCAGGGTTCGAAGGCAAAGGGTTGATGCGGCTGGCGCATGCGCAGCAAGGCCAGGCCTTCCTCATACAGGCCGGGGAAGTGGCGGCGCAGACCGTCCAGCAAGCGCTCGAAGAAGCGTCCCGGATCGCTGTCGCGTGGACCCAGATCCAGCCACAGGGTGCGCCAGCCGGACGGCAGGCGCTCGCAGAATTCACTGGCCAGCGAACTCTTGCCGAAGCCCGCCGGCGCACAGATCAGCAACAGACGGCCATCGAGCCCCTGATCCAGGCGCTCGCACAGCTGCGGGCGAGGGGCATGTCCGGCCGATAACGGCGGCCGGAAGAAATGCCGCTCCGGTAGTTCCCGACCGGAAGGCGGGCCACTGGGCAAGGTAAGCGCGGTCATGGCGTGGTGCGGGCCTCCTGCGACGACCGGGGAAGCCTAGCGCCTTACGTGGTGATTTGAAAATCGACTCGGTGCGGCTTCACCGATCAACCCTCAATGCCGGAAAAAAAGCCCCGCCCGCAGGCGGGGCAAGGGAGCAAGTCTGTAACCGGAGGGAAACCGCTACTGCCGCACCCATTCCAGAAATGCCTGTCGGCTTTGCGGATCGAGCAGCCGCCACAGCTGTTGCAGGGTATTCAGAATGGCGTCGTTGTGCGGCAGGGTCTGCGCGGGGACGGCCGCCAGCGGTTCGATCGTGATGGGTGCGACAGGCCCGGATTCCGCGCCGAGCAATTGGCCCACGACGGATACCGGCCCGGGCCCCTCGGATGTTGCCAGGCGCTCGCTGGTGCGCGTGTTCACCGACCAGCCGGCGAAGGAATTCCGCATGGCCTGCGCTTCCCGCAGATTGGCCGGCTCCCGGTAGTCGAGTTTCCACCGTTCGCCAGCGCGCCCTTTGAGGTGGTAGCTCGCGCTGCGCGTGCGCACCACCTCGTGGCTGAGGCCACCGTCGATATCGAAGACGTTCTTGTAATACGCATTGATGCGGTATTCACCGGGGCGCAGGTGCAGCGAGCGCGTCCCGGTGCCGAACCCCGCATTGGCGGCAGGCATTGCCTGGCCGTTGATGCTCAGCACTTCCAGCGCGTCGGGTATTTCAACCACCAGCAGCTGCACGCTGGGCACCTCAGGCCCCGAGTACAGCTTCACATGGGACTGCTGGGCACAGCCCGACAGCAACCCGACAAGGGCGACCCAGAACAAACGGCGCATCGAAAACTCCTGGTACGAAGGCAAAGGGGACAGCCCCGGAGAATAGGAAGGCCAGATTGCAGTTCGATGACAAAACCGGGTTGCTCGCTAGGAGCAACCCGGTTGGGGATTTCCGATCGCGGGATCAGAAGTCGTAGCGCAGACCGACAGAGAAACCGGAAGCGGTTTCGTCCAAAGTGCCACCCGGAGCGGCGGAACGGCCTTCCTTCCAGGGGGTCTGCTTGGTCAACTTGTCGTTGTTGAGCATGGCGTAGTTGGCATAGACGCGCACCGCCTTGTCCAGCTTGTGCTCAATACCTACTGCCAACATATCGCTGTCGCGGTTGTCGGCTTCGGCGCTGCGCGCCATCCACATGGCCTTGACGGCGGTGTTGGCCGCGACCTTGAGCTCGCCGCCCAGACCGTAGACGTCACTACTGGAAATATCATTGTCGGCAGCGGTGGCGTCACCCGAGTACTCCACCGTCTGATAGAAACCCACCAGTTTGAGCGCATTGGTCAGCTTGTAGGCAGCGGCCAGGCGAATACCGTCACGCTCACCGACATCCTCTCCAACCTGCTCATAAGCTACGGCGGCCTCCAGCGGACCCGCGCCATAGTTCAGCGACAGGCTGACGCTGTCACTCTTGTGATCCGAGGCAGCGCTGGCGCCTTCATGGACCGAGTAACCCAGCTTGGCGTTGAAGCCACTGAAGGTCGGAGTGGTGTACTGAATGGTGTTCTCATAACGCTCATCGAACTTGGCCTTTTCGACACGGGCCAGATTCTTCATGTCGCCGACCTGATCACCGAACAGGTTGGCCGGGCCACGGGCGACCTTGAACGGGCTGTCGAAACGACCAGCCTGCACGGCACCGAAGTTACCACTCAGACCGACGAAGGTATCGCGGGTATTTAAAGTGCTGCCGACTTTGGAGCCAAAGAGCACCTCCTGCTCAATCTGGAAGAACGCCTTCAGATCCGGATTGATTTCATGGTTGCCCTTGAAACCCAGCCGCGAAGAGTTGCTGGAAATGTTGAACTCGGAATAATCCTTGCCGTCATCCAGCATATCGGCGGACACATGGGCACGGCCGTAGACCGTTACATCAGCCATGGCAACAGCCGGAATCGCGGCCGCGGCACTGACAACCATCGCAATCAACTTCTTCTTCATCGGAAAAGCTCCATCAGGTTTGTATAACGTCCGAGCGACATGACGTTGCGCTATCGACCGAAGCGGAGTATCCAAACCGGATGTGACAGAACTCTTGCCGAAAGATGAAGATTTGAAGTCAGCGGAACTTTTTCACACTTACAGACCTGTTTTTCACAGGCAAAAAAATGGGCGACCGAAGTCGCCCAAAATGCCTTGCGTGCTCGTTGATCAGGAAGGATCAGTTGCTCTTGGTTTTCTTTGCATCCTTCCAGATGAAATAGGCGAACCCGGCGCAGAAGACGACGCAGAGTCCGACGATCAGTACGCCTGCAAATACAACTTCATCAATAAACATGTCCGGGCTCCTCACCACGTTCTGGTTGATCGCAGATTGCCAGAGGTCGCCGGACGGCTATTGACCCAGGTCAAGTTTGCGCGACCAGTCCCCTGCGGCAGGATGCTGCACCTGATCCAGATCAACGGTGAAAACCTGCTGCCGCGCGGGTTCGCCCGGCGATGCAAGGAACGTCGCCGAAACAACTGGTAACAGGAGGAGACCGACCCGAACAGGCCGGTGTGGCGCTCAGCGCTTCTTCTTGCCGCCGCCGCGCGGCTTCTTGCCCTTGGGCAGGGGCAACGCCCGCTCGAAGGCCGCGCGGACCTCGTTCAGGCGCTTTTCCTTAAGGTCATGGCTGCGCTTGTCGCGCTCGGCGGCAAAATCGATGGGTTTGTCGGTCATGCGGGTTTGGCTCATTCAGGCCTTGATGTCCACCCATAAGCCCTTGCGCGACACGCTTGGGTCCAGGCTGGCCTCAAGGGCTTCCAGGTCTTCCTCGCCCTCGTCGAGGGCCTTCTTGATGCGGTCACGCTCGCGCTGCTGGCGCTGCCGGCGCTCCTGTTCCTCGCGTAGCCGCAGGACGGTTTCCTCGGGGTTGCGCTTGTCCAGACTGACCGCGCTTTCCTTGCCGGTTTCCTGGGCGGGCACCACGGGCGGAATGTCCGGCTTGGGCTTGGGCGGGTCCTGCTGGCTGGTCACGGGGATCTGGTTGGGCAGGATCGGCGGCAACATGATTATTCTCCTTGTTGTCCAAGCTGTCGGCAGTCGGCCCGCCGGCTTTAACCGGCCGGCACAGCAACTGTGGAATCCCTCTGCGCTTCCGGTACCATACCCGGATTTTTTCACCAACGGAGACGCGCATGGCGCAGCAGCAGTATCAACCGGGGCAACGCTGGATCAGCGACAGCGAGGCCGAGCTGGGGCTCGGCACCATTCTGGCTCAGGATGGCCGTCTGTTGACCGTGCTTTACCCAGCCACCGGCGATACCCGTCAGTACGCGCTGCGCAATGCTCCGCTGACCCGCGTGCGCTTCGCCCCCGGCGACGAGATCAGCCACTTCGAAGGCTGGAAGCTGACCGTGCGCGAAGTCGAGGACGTCGATGGGCTGCTGGTATACCACGGACTGAACGAGCAGAACGAGACCTGCACGCTGCCGGAAACCCAGCTGTCGAACTTCATCCAGTTCCGTCTGGCCAGCGACCGCCTGTTCGCCGGACAGATCGACCCCTTTTCCTGGTTCGCCCTGCGCTATCACAGCCTGGCCCACCGTGGACGCACCTTGCAGTCGCCGCTGTGGGGCCTGGGCGGCGCTCGCGCGCAGCCGATTCCGCACCAGCTGCACATCGCCCGCGAAGTGGCCGACCGCATCGCCCCGCGCGTGCTGCTCGCCGACGAGGTGGGCCTGGGCAAGACCATCGAGGCCGGTCTGGTCATCCACCGCCAGTTGCTGACCGGACGCGCCAGCCGCGTGCTGATCCTGGTGCCGGAGAACCTGCAGCATCAGTGGCTGGTGGAGATGCGCCGGCGCTTCAACCTGCAGGTGGCGCTGTTCGATGCAGAACGTTTCGCCGAAAGCGATGCCGACAACCCCTTCGAGGACACCCAGCTGGCGCTGGTTGCCCTGGAGTGGCTGAAGGACGACGACAAGGCTGGCGATGCCCTGCTGGCCGCCGGCTGGGACCTGCTGGTGGTGGACGAAGCTCACCACCTGGTCTGGCACCCCGAGCACGCCAGCCCGGAATACCAGCTGGTCGAGCGCCTGGCCGGGGCGATTCCCGGCGTGCTGCTGCTTACCGCCACCCCCGAACAGCTCGGCCAGGACAGCCACTTCGCCCGCCTGCGCCTGCTCGACCCCAGCCGCTTCCATGACCTGCAGGCGTTCCGCGCCGAAAGCGCGCACTACCGTCCGGTGGCCGAGGCGGTGCAGGAGCTGCTCGACAACG
>DATJDB010000303.1:0-10684 GCA_035497635.1 Pseudomonas sp.
GTCGGTGATCTGGTCTTCCGGGAAGAAGTGCTCGTTCTCCGGCAGGCGTTCGTTGACCAGGTTTTCCAGGGTGTCGAGGTTCTGCGCGTGCAACGCGGAAATCGGCACGATCTCGGCGTTGGGCAACTGCTCGGCCAGCCACTGCAGGTGCGGCAGCAGCTCGGCTTTGTCCTCCAGCTGGTCGGCCTTGTTGACGGCGACGATCAGCGGGCACTTCACGCCGCGCACCTTTTCCAGCACCAGCTCGTCCTCGTCGGTCCAGCGGGTGCGGTCGAGCACGAACACCACCACGTCGACGTCGCGCAGCGCGCTGCTGGCGCTGCGGTTCATGTAGCGGTTCAGGGCCTTCTCGTTGTTCTTGTGCAGGCCGGGGGTATCAACATAAATGGCCTGCATCGTGCCTTCGGTCTTGATGCCCAGCATGTTGTGCCGGGTGGTCTGCGGCTTGCGCGAGGTGATGGCCAGCTTCTGGCCGAGGATATGGTTGAGCAGCGTGGACTTGCCCACGTTCGGGCGGCCGACGATGGCCACGTAGCCGCAGCGGGTAACTTCAGTCATGTGCATTCTCCACGCCCAGAGCCACCAGAGCGGCCGCGGCGGATACCTGTTCGGCGATACGGCGGCTGGCGCCCTGACCGCAGGTCTGTTCGTTCAGCAGGCTGATCCGGCATTCCACGTAGAACGTGCGGCAATGCGGGTCGCCCTGGATGTCCACCACCTCGTACTGCGGCAGTTCGCAGCCACGCGATTGCAGGAATTCCTGCAGGCGGGTCTTGGGGTCCTTGTTGGTGTCCACCAGGGTCAGGCTTTCCAGCTCGTTGGTCAGCCAGGCCAGCACCCGTTCACGGGCCTGATCCATGCCGCTGTCCAGGTAGATGGCGCCGATCACGGCTTCCAGCGCGTCGGCGAGAATCGATTCGCGGCGGTAGCCGCCGCTTTTCAGCTCGCCGGAGCCCAGGCGCAGGTAGTCGCCCAGGTTGAAGCCGCGGGCCAGGATGGCCAGCGTTTCGCCCTTGACCAGGCGCGCGCGCAGGCGCGACAGCTGGCCTTCGCGGGCCTGCGGAAAACGCTGGAACAGCGCTTCGCCGGCCACGAAGTTGAGAATGGCGTCGCCGAGAAATTCCAGGCGCTCGTTGTTGCGCCCGGCAAAGCTGCGATGGGTGAGGGCCAGGAGCATCAGCTCCTGGTTCTGGAAGGTATATCCGAGCTGGCGCTCAAGGCGGTTGAGTGGGGGATTCACTGGGCTCTTACGCGGAATTCTTTATCGAAACGAACCACCAGATCGAGATTCCTGATCAGGGGTTCACGCTTTTCGTACTGCAATCGTGCGTGGAAATACTGGTTTTCCACTTTCACCGTCAAGGCCTGGCGCAGGTCCAGGTCGCGGATGTTGTTGACCTGCATGCCCTTGCCGACATGGGTGTAGAAATCCCCGACGCTGTGGATCTGGGCCGCCTGGTCGGTTGCGACCGAGGCGATGACCTTTTCCATCGACAGATAGTCGAGGTAGTGGGGGACAACCTTGAGCGCGGTGCTGGCGAAAAAGGCCACCACCGCCAAAACCATCAGCCAGCCCAACAGCGACAGGCCTTTCTGGGTGTGTGCAAACGTCATGCTGACCTCGGTGCGGTTTCTATTGGCTGACAAGCCTATAAAAGCCGCCCTCGGCGAAGTGACGGGTACCGCACAAATCAGTGGATCAGGCCCACCCGGTTAAAGTTCGGCAGGTTGCTGCCTTTGGGTTCCGGCCAGCTCAGCCAGATTGCGAAGGCTTTGCCGACGATATTACGGTCGGCGACCATGCCATGCAGCCGGGGCTCGATCGCCGGATCGTCCCAGTAACGGCTATCGTTGGAGTTGTCACGGTTGTCGCCGACCATGAAGTAGTAGCCCGCGGGCACCACCCATTCACGGCTGGGCTCGATGCGGTAACGGCGCATCTGCTTGCGGATCAGATGTTCGACCTCGCCAAGCTTTTCCTCATACAGCGCGGCGCTGCCCAGCGAACCGGGTTCTTCGTTCAGGAAGGACTCGGCAACCGACTCGCCGTTGACGACCAGGCGCTTGTCGCTGGTGTAGCGCACCGTGTCGCCGGGCAGGCCGACCACGCGCTTGATGTAGTTGATGTTCGGATCGCCGGGGTAGCGGAACACCATGACATCGCCGCGCTTGGGATCGCCCACTTCGATGATCTTGGTGTCCACCACCGGCAGGCGAATGCCATAGGCGAACTTGTTGACCAGGATGAAATCGCCGACCTTCAGGGTCGGCAGCATGGATTCGGACGGAATCTGGAACGGCTCGACAAGGAACGAACGCAGCACCAGCACGATGGCCAGCACCGGGAAGAACGACTTGCCGTATTCGACCAGCAGCGGTTCCTTGTTCAGCTTATCCAGGACCTGGCCATCGGCCGCGCCGTGGACCTGTCCCTGGTAGGCGGCGATCGCCGCCCGCCGTCGCGGGGCCAGGACCAGCAGGTCGAACAGGGCCAGGGCGCCGCAAATGAATACGGCCAGTACCAGCAACAGCGGGAAATTGATCGACATAGAACTCAGCTATCCACCTTGAGCACAGCGAGGAAGGCTTCCTGTGGGATTTCCACGTTGCCGACCTGCTTCATCCGTTTTTTACCGGCCTTCTGCTTTTCCAGCAGCTTGCGCTTGCGGCTTACGTCGCCGCCGTAGCACTTGGCCAATACGTTCTTGCGCAGCGCCTTGACCGTGGTACGTGCCACGACCTGTCCGCCGATGGCCGCCTGAATCGCCACGTCGAACATCTGGCGCGGGATCAGTTCCTTCATCTTTTCGGTCAGCGAGCGGCCCTTCTGATGGGAACGGTCGCGGTGCACGATCAGCGCCAGGGCATCGACCTTCTCGCCATTGATCAGCACGTCGAGGCGCACCAGGTTCGCGGCCTGGAAGCGGTCGAAACTATAGTCCAGCGATGCGTAGCCGCGGCTGACCGATTTCAGGCGGTCGAAGAAGTCCAGCACCACCTCGTTCATCGGCAGGTCATAGGTGACCTGCACCTGGCTGCTGAGGAACTGCATGTCGCGCTGCACGCCGCGCTTCTCGATGCACAGGGTGATGACGTTGCCCAGGTGCTCCTGCGGCACCAGGATGTTGGCGCGCACGATGGGTTCGCGCATTTCCTGGATGTTGGCCAGGTCCGGCAGCTTGGACGGATTGTCCACGTAGACGGTCTCGCCGTTTTTCAGCACCACCTCGAAGACCACGGTCGGCGCAGTGGTGATCAGGTCCAGGTCGTATTCGCGCTCCAGGCGCTCCTGAATGATCTCCATGTGCAGCATGCCGAGGAAGCCGATGCGGAAGCCGAAGCCCAGCGCGTCGGAACTTTCCGGCTCGTACTGCAGGGCGGCGTCGTTCAGCGTGAGCTTTTCCAGCGCGTCGCGGAAATCCTCGAAATCGTCGGAGCTGACCGGAAACAGGCCGGCGTACACCTGCGGCTTGATGCGCTGGAAGCCCGGCAGCATCTCGACGTCCGGCGTATTGGACAGGGTCAGGGTATCGCCCACCGGCGCGCCCTGGATGTCCTTGATGCCGGCGATCACGAAGCCTACTTCACCGGCCTTGAGGTCTGCGGTTTCGGTGTGCTTGGGATTGAACACGCCGACGCTGTCCACCTGGTGCAGCTTGCCGGTGGACTTGACCAGAATCTTGTCGCCCTTCCGCACGCGGCCGTGCTTGACGCGCACCAGCGAGACCACACCCAGGTAGTTGTCGAACCAGGAGTCGATGATCAGCGCCTGCAGCGGGGCTTCGATGTTGCCCTCGGGGGGCGGCACCACCTGGATCAGGCGTTCCAGCACGTCCTCGACGCCCATGCCGCTCTTGGCACTGCACGGCACCGCGTCGGTGGCATCGATGCCGATGATCTGCTCGATTTCTTCCTTCACCTTGTCCGGGTCGGCCTGGGGAAGGTCCATCTTGTTCAGCACCGGCATCACTTCCAGGCCCTGCTCGATGGCGGTGTAGCAGTTGGCCACGGACTGGGCTTCCACGCCCTGGCCGGCATCCACCACCAGGATGGCGCCTTCGCAGGCGGCCAGCGAACGGCTGACTTCATAGGTGAAGTCGACGTGGCCGGGGGTGTCGATGAAGTTCAACTGGTAGGTCTGCCCGTCACGCGCCTTGTAATACAGGGTGACGCTGTGGGCCTTGATGGTGATGCCGCGCTCGCGTTCCAGATCCATGGAGTCCAGTACCTGGGCTTCCATTTCCCGGGCGGTCAGGCCGCCGCAGATCTGGATGAAACGGTCAGCGAGCGTGGATTTGCCGTGGTCGATGTGGGCAATGATGGAAAAATTGCGGATATGGTTCAGGTCGCTCACGGGATACTTACTCGAAGGGCCGCGGGAACCTCCCGCCGAAAAATAGTCGGAGATTCTACCTGAAGCCCGCAGAAGGCGTCACGCCCGCTGGGGAAGGGGAGGAAGGGCGCAGGCCCTTCCTCCGGCGGGTCACTCGGCCAGCTTGAAGGTGATGAAGCTGGCGCGGCCCTGGCGCAGCACGCGCATGGAGACGGAGCGGTTCTTCGGCAGATCCTTGGCGATCTGCGCGAAGTGCTGGGAGGACTTGATGGCCTGGTTGTTCAGGTGGGTGATGACATCGCCCGGACGCAGGCCGATGGCCACCGCCGGGCCGCCCTGCACTTCCTTGATCACCACGCCGCCTTGCAGGTCCAGACTCTTGCGCTGTTCGGCGGTCAGTTCGATGACCGTCACGCCCAGGCGATTGGCGCTGCGCTCGGCGCCATTGTCGCCACGCGGCATGGCCACGGGGTCGCCTTCCTCGGGGAGGGCGCCGATGGTCACGTTCAGGGAGCGGCGCTGGCCGTCACGCATCACTTCCAGGCGCGAGGTGGTGCCCGGCTTGAGGATGCCGACCCGCTGCGGCAGGTCGCTGGACATCACGATAGGGTGATTGTCCAGGCGCAGGATGACGTCGCCGACGCGCAGGCCGCCCTTGGCCGCCGGGCCGTCTTCCAGCACCTGGGCCACCAGCGCGCCGGCGGGACGGTCGAGGCCGAAGGATTCGGCCAGGTCCTTGTTCACTTCCTGGATCACCACGCCAAGCCAGCCGCGACTGACCTTGCCGGTTTCCTTGAGCTGATTGGCCACGTCCAGGGCGACGGTGATCGGAATGGCGAACGACAGGCCCATGAAGCCGCCGGAGCGGGTGAAGATCTGCGAATTGATGCCCACCACTTCGCCGTCCAGGTTGAACAGCGGCCCGCCGGAGTTTCCGGGGTTGATGGCCACATCGGTCTGGATGAACGGCACGTAGCTCTCGTTGGGCAGGCTGCGCCCCTTGGCGCTGACGATGCCGGCAGTCACCGAGTAGTCGAAGCCGAACGGCGAGCCGATGGCCAGCACCCATTCGCCGACTTTGAGATTCTCGGACTTGCCGAGCTTCACGATGGGCAGGTTCTTGCCTTCGATCTTCAGCAGCGCGACATCGCTGCGCGGATCGGAACCCACCAGCTTGGCTTCCAGTTCACTGCGGTCGGACATGCGCACGAGGATTTCGTCGGCGTCGGCGACCACGTGGTTATTGGTCAGTACATAGCCGTCCGAGGAAATGATGAAGCCCGAGCCCAGCGACTGGGCCTCGGGTTGCCGGCCGTTGCGCGGCACCTGCGGCAGGTTGCGCTCGAAGAAGTCGCGAAACAGCGGTGGCAGGCCTTCCAGGTCGGGAATCATCAGCTGCGACTGGCCGCGTGCCGGCATCTTCTGCCGGGTGCTGATGTTGACGACGGCGGGCGAGGCCTCTTCCACCAGTTCGGTGAAGTCCGGCAACTGGGCCTGCGCGGTCAGGGCATGGCTGCCCAGCAGCATGAACAGCAGGGTGCCGATATAAGTCCGTAGTTGTGCTTTCAAGATTTACTCCCCTTTGCCAAGAGCCACAAAGTCCGGCCGGTGCACGGTCGGACAGGCGCGCAGCACGACTGGCTGCCACGCCGGATCATCCGCCGTGCGCAGGCTGCGCCGGCGAATGAAGATCCAGGTGCCGAACAGGCCTGCCAGGCCGCAGAGAATCACCCAGGGCTCGGACGCCCCGAGGCGATCGGCCAGCAGCGCCATGGCGAACAGCCCCAGCAGGGGCAGAAGGTAGGCTTGAACGGAGCCGGCGAGCAGTACGCGCTCCGGTACGCCGATGGCGACGTCGTCGCCGACGTTCAGGTGCAGGTCGGTGAGTGCCCGCACCTGTCCGCGACGCTCGCCGACGCCGAGGCTGTTCATCAGGCCCTGGCCGCAGCCGGCGCGCGCCGAGCAACTGGCACAGGCGCCACGCCGCAGGGTTTCCACCCACACGGCGTCGGCTTCCACGGCGATGACGCGACCTTCCTGTTCAATCACTGCAATACGACTCCCGAACCGGAACGAATCGACAGGGCGACCCGCTCGGCGGTGCCCAGCGGAATCTCGCCGATCACCGTGACCAGCAGATCACCCTGGTCGGTGGCCAAGCGCCGCGACACGGCGGCGGTGGGCCCCAACTGGCTGCGCTGATCGATGCTCAGGCCCTCGCGCCAGGCCTCCAGGAACACGGAAAAACGCGCCAGGCCGTCACCATACACCAGCCAGGCGACAGGAGGATCCTCGCTGGAGGCGCGCTGTTCGACGATGCGGGTGAGGGTGAAACCGGCCGGCAACCATTCCGAACGCCAGGCCTGTTCTTCGAGCGGGCGCACCTCGCGGTCGGTGACCGGGCGGCAGGCTTGGCCGGCCTGCAGGTCAGCCTGGGCCACGGGTTCAAAGACGATGTACTGGAAGCGTTCCAGCGGCTGGCCGTTCTCGTTAAGCAGCAGCGACTTGAGCGGCAGGGCGGTTTCGCGATCCAGATACAGCTCGAAGCCGTAGCGGTGCTGGTCGCGCGGGCGCAGCGAGAGCACCACAGCGTCGCGACCGGCCACCCGTGATGGGCCGGCGGTGCGGATGTCGTACCACTGGGCAAGCGTGCGCGGCTCGACGCGGCGCAGGCCGTTCGCCTGGTTTTCGACGATCTGCTCGTAGCGCGGGCCGGTCATGCATTCCAGCCGGCCATCGGTGCGCAGGCTCTCGTGGAACGTGCCATCCAGTTGCTGGATATGCTCGCGCACCTGACCGTCGCGCACCTGCCGGTGGGTTTCATGGCTGGAGAAGCTGCCGTTACGTTCGTAGACGAAGGCGCCCTGGAACTCCTGGCGCTGCTCGGCCTCCTGCAGGCGCAGCAGCCAGTTCTGGCTGTCCGCGCCCAGGGCCAGCGGACTGATCAGTGCGCCGGCCAACAAGCATGGAATGAAGCGCATGCGACTCCCTGTCAGCGATTTTCCAGACTGGCGGCCCGTGCCTGGGGCAGGGTGGTTTCGGCGCCGCTGCCGGCCTGATGGGCATGCTGGCGCATGTAGTCGAGCAGGCGCTGGTCTTCGGCGGCCAGTCGTTCCTGATCGGCGGGTACGGCCAGGGCGGCCTCGCCGGAGGTGCTGTAGCCCGCCAGTACTGCCGGACCCTGAATGGTCGGCGCAGCGCTGCTGACCGGTAAGGAGGGCTGTGCGGACTGCTGGGCCATCTGGGCGCCATCCAGCGCATCCTGGTTGTAGAAACGCACCCCGGCCAGCACGGCCACGGTGACCGAAGCGGCGATCGCCACGCGACCGACGCCACGCCAGATCGGCAGGCCGGTACGCGCGGGGCGTAGGGTCGGCTCCTCGGCCAATGCGGCGCTGACGCCGGCGGCGAGGTTCAAGTCCGGTGCGAAGTACTCGCCGCGCATGGCTGCCCGGGCGATCTGGTAGCGCGACCAGGTGGCCTGCAGCTCCGGTTCGTCGGCGGCGAGCACGCGGCGCAACTCGAGCTCATCCGCCTCGTTATCCATCACCGCGGACAGCGATTCCCGCAGGGATTCACGATTCATTTCTTTCCTCTCTTGGCTCATCGCCCACCGTCTCAGATCTGCTCGTGCAACAGGGGTTGCAACGCCTTGTCTATGACCTCACGCGCTCGGAAGATGCGTGAACGTACCGTCCCCACCGGACACTGCATGACGCTGGCAATGTCCTCATAACTCAGCCCGTCGAACTCTCGCAAGGTCAGCGCCGTGCGTAGATCTTCAGGCAGTTGCTGAATGGTGCGGTGCACCGTTGCCTCGATTTCGTCCCGCAGCATCGCGCGTTCGGGTGACTCGATGTCCTTGAGGGCGTGATCGCCATCGTAGAACTCGGCATCCTCGGCGCTGACATCGTTATCCGGCGGACGCCGGCCTCGGGCGACCAGATGGTTCTTAGCCGTGTTGATAGCAATGCGATACAGCCAGGTGTAGAAGGCGCTTTCCCCGCGGAAGTTCCCCAGGGCGCGATAGGCCTTGATGAACGCTTCCTGGGCGACATCCTGCGCTTCGTGCGAGTCATGCACGAAGCGCACTATCAGCCCGAGGATCTTGTGCTGATACTTCATCACCAGCAGGTCGAAGGCCCGGCGGTCACCCCGCTGAACGCGTTCTACAAGCTGCTGGTCCTGCTCCTGGGTCAGCATGCGAATTCCTCTCCGCATCGTCCCCGTCGCATTGGCTGCCGGGCTGGCTTACGTCGATAGACCCAGGCGTTATGCAAAAAGTTCTCCCCCGTACAGGCAAGCGGAATACCGAGGTACGGCACGCCGCATGTCAGGCGCACTGCCTGTCGTTGTTCGTGTTCAGGCGTCTGCTTGTGGATATCGTGGCGCGCCTTGGCGAAGCCGGGCGCGCAAAGCAATCCCGTTATGGATAACCGATTCGGCAAAAAGTTCCGCACGCTGTGCATCCTCCTCTGTCGTGCTCGCTATTGTGTCGACCGAGCCCCCGATATACTAGACGCCGTTATTTCGCGGGATTGACTTCATGAGCCAGCATTTCGGGCACGACGTACTGATCATTGGCAGCGGCGCCGCCGGCCTCACCCTGGCCCTCACCCTGCCGGACAATCTGCGTATCGCGGTGCTCAGCAAGGGGCGGCTGGACTATGGCTCGACGCCCCGCGCCCAGGGCGGCGTGGCCGCCGTGCTGGATGACGCCGACACCGTGGATTCCCATGTGCAGGACACGCGGGTCGCCGGCGCCGGGCTGTGCCGGTCGGACGCGGTGCGCTTCACCGTGGAACACAGCCGTGCCGCCATCGAATGGCTGATCGCCCAAGGCGTGCCCTTCTCCCGCGAGGAGTCGGCCGATGACGACAACGGCTTCGGCTTCCACCTCACCCGCGAAGGCGGCCACAGTCACCGGCGCATCATTCATGCCGCCGATGCCACCGGCGCCGCCATCTTCAATACCTTGCTGGCCAAGGCGCGGCAGCGGCCGAACATCGAGCTGCTGGAAGACCGCGTGGCCGTCGATCTGATCACCGAGCACAAGCTCGGCCAGGTGGGTCGGCGCTGCCTGGGTGCCTATGTGCTGAACCGCGCCAGCGGTCAGGTCGACACCTTCGCGGCACGCTTCGTGGTGCTGGCCTGTGGCGGTGCCGCCAAGGTCTACCTGTACACCAGCAACCCGGACGGCAACACCGGCGACGGTATCGCCATGGCCTGGCGGGCCGGCTGTCGGGTCGGCAATCTGGAGTTCAACCAGTTTCACCCCACCTGCCTCTACCATCCGCAGGCCAAGAATTTTCTGATCACCGAGGCGTTGCGCGGCGAGGGCGCGCTGCTCAAGTTGCCCAATGGTGAACGCTTCATGCCGCGCTTCGACGAGCGCGCGGAGCTGGCGCCGCGTGACGTAGTGGCGCGGGCCATCGACCATGAGATGAAACGCCTGGGTATCGACTGCGTATACCTGGACATCAGCCACAAGCCGGCGGCGTTCATCCGCGAGCATTTCCCCACCGTCTACGAGCGCTGCCTGGACTTCGGCATCGACATTACCTGTCAGCCCATCCCGGTGGTGCCGGCGGCGCACTACACCTGCGGCGGCGTGCTGGTGGATCAGCATGGCCTGACCGATGTGCCGGATCTTTACGCCATCGGCGAGTCGAGCTTCACCGGCCTGCATGGCGCCAACCGCATGGCCAGCAATTCGCTGCTGGAATGCTTCGTGTACGCCCGCTCGGCGGCACAGGACATGCTCGCCAAGCTGGGCGACACCCAGCTGCCGCAATCCCTGCCCAGCTGGGACGCCAGCCAGGTCACCGACTCCGATGAGGACGTGATCATCGCCCACAACTGGGACGAGCTGCGGCGCTTCATGTGGGACTACGTGGGCATTGTGCGCACCACCAAACGCCTGCTGCGTGCCCAGCACCGGGTCCGGCTGTTGCTGGCCGAGATCGACGAGTTCTACTCGAACTACAAGGTCACCCGCGACCTGATCGAGCTGCGCAACCTGGCGCTGGTCGCCGACCTGATGATCCGCTCGGCGCTGGAGCGCAAGGAATCGCGTGGCCTGCACTACACACTGGATTACCCGGACCTGCTGCCCGAAGCGCTCGATACCATTCTGACGCCCTGATCAGGGCAGCAGGATCACCTTGCGGCACTCGTCCTGCTGCGTGTCGAACAGCTCGTAGCCCTGGGCGGCCTGGGCCAGCGGCAGGCGATGGCTGATGATGATGTCCGGTGACAGACGGCCCTGCTCGATATGCTCCAGCAGCTCGGGCAGCAGCGCCTGAACGTGGGTCTGGCCCATGCGGAAGGTCAGCCCTTTTTCGAAGGCAT
>DATJDB010000304.1:0-5754 GCA_035497635.1 Pseudomonas sp.
ACCTGGGCTGGGGCAGCCAGAGCATTCCCAAGGATCTGGGCCAGCTCAAGTACGGCGTGTCCATCACCGATGCCTGCATCGACTGGGACACCACCGAAAAGGCCGTGCTGGCGATGCGCGACAAGATCAAGGATGTCCTGCCCAAGCGCCAGCGCTGATAACGCGCCATAAATAGAAAGCCGGGCATTTGCCCGGCTTTCTTCATTTCGTGCCCTGACGCTGTCGCCGTTCCATGTAGCGCTCAACATAGGAGCAGGACGGGATCACCGAATAGCCCATGCTTTCCGCATATTGCAGCGCATGTTCGGTGAGCGCCGCCGCAACGCCCTTGCCGCGCAGGTCGTTGGGTACGAAGGTGCGATAGATATCCCAGGTCTGCTGACCCAGATCCATGTAGGCCAGATAGGCGCGGTGGCCATCCACGGTCATTTCGAACTGATGACCCGCCGGATCGTGGTGGATGGAAGCCTCGTTCATGTGTTCTCCCGCACGGCATCGAGCGTCAGGCCGCCCTTCCCTGCGGACCGCCCGGCGCGTCACTGGATCACTTGCCGTCCCGGCAATGGCCGACACTCTACACCCGCAGCCGGCGTTCCACCTAGTGCATGCAAGAAGCCCGGATTCCGGCCGTCCCGCCCGGAACTTTCTGCCCTGGCAGCGACTCCTATGGCAGCTTGATTACGAGTATCCGGGCACGGCGTTAAACGTCACGCCACGAAAACTGTCTCTAATTTGCAAGCTGTCCGTTCAGTGTCTAGAAATGTGATTGGCAGCATGTAGGCCGCTGGTTCCCGGTCGCGGGAAATAGCCGATACAGTAAAGCCCACCATAAGGGGAATCCCATGAATAACACTCTGAAACTTTCTGCTATCGCCTTGGCCGCCGTTCTGGCCGCGGGCTGCAGCAGCACCAGCAGCGATACCGAGGCCCGCATGACCGCCAGCGAAGACTCCGCCGCCCGAGCCCAGGCCCGTGCGGACGAAGCCTATCGCAAGGCCGACGAAGCCCTCGCTGCCGCGCAACGTGCCCAGCAGACCGCCGACGAAGCCAACGAACGGGCGCTGCGCATGCTGGACCGCGCCAGCCGCAAGTAAGGGAAACACCCTTGAGAAGCCGATCCGGATCCGGATCGGCTTTTTTATTTCCGCTCGCGCTGCATCAGGGCGCGCTATCGGCCAGCCCCTCTGCCCCCTGTTGCGCCACAACCGAATCGCGCCGGGCAATTTCCACCGGCAGCCCATCCTCGGCAGCCACCACTTCGCGCAGCATTTCCCAGTCCAGTTGCTGGGAACCGATGTCGCCGCGCGCCAGCAGGGCATTGATGATGTTCGTGTGCTTGTCCACCACCGACACCTTGCCGTCATCTTCCAGCGGCGCGTGCACTTCCAGGAAGTAGTGCCCGCCACCCACGCCCAGCTTGTACGGCTGGTTGATGATGCGTACCGGCGTACCCACCGGCAGCATCTCGGCCAACTCCAGCACGTTGTGATTGAGCATGCGAAAGCAACCGTGACTGACGCGCATGCCGATGCCGAATTTCCTGTTGGAGCCATGAATCAGGTAGCCCGGCAGCGCCAGGTTCATCTTCAGCGGCCCGAGCGGGTTGTCCGGCCCTGGCGGAACCACCGCCGGCAGCGGATCGCCCTCGGCGGCATGCTCCTCGCGAATCGAGCGGGGCGGATACCAGGCCGGGTTCGGCGTCTTGGCGGTAATGCGGGTTTCCGTGACGGGCGACGACCAGCCCTCGCGACCGATGCCCAGCGGATAGGTGTAAACGACGTCGCGCCCCTTCGGGTAGTAATAGAGGCGGTATTCGGCGAGGTTGATGACGACGCCGGTACGCGGGCCCGGCGGCAGGATGTAGCGCGTCGGCAGGAGAATCTCGGTGCCCTCGCCGGGGAGCCAGGGATCCACCCCCGGATTGGCCGCGATCAGCTCCAGATAGCCAAGATCATTGGCCTCGGCGATGGCCGCAAAGGTGTCTTCATAGCGGCTCTCGACCACACGCACCTGGCCCACCACATCCTCGCCTTCCGGCGGCAGTGGCAGCTCCAGCGCCTGTGCGATCCCCGTGGCGCCGAAAGTGAGCAGGACGGCGCGGCGCAGCAAAACAAGAAGCGGGACAGACATCCGAAACGAACCCTTTGCTGACTGAACAGGCGGAAATGGGACGGCCCATCGGGCCGACGTATTCAGACTGCGAAGCGGATCGGACGTTCAGCGGCAACGGCGGAATCAGAAAAAAACCGGACCAGCGGGCGCTATCGCTACCAGACCAGCCCAACCTCATGCCGCAGGCCTTGTCGATGGGCCTTGAGCGTAGCCAGACAACCCGAACAAAGACGCCAATCATCCAGGCCATCCGGTTCGACCGAACGGAAGTGAGGGCGGGCCGGCAGCAAATGGCCACAGAGCGTGCGGTCACCCTGGCCGGCCAGCTCAAGTTGCCGGGCGACCAAATGCACGCGCACCTCGCGACAGGCGAACAGGTCGAGCTGCTCATCCGGCTCGATCAACTGATAGGCGTACAGGGACCAGGCGTGACGCGGCATAGCGGGCTCCAGAAGGGGGCGCCACCTTAGCCGAAAGGGCACGGACGGGAAAGCGTCAGAGCAGCGGTTCGAGTACCGGCCAGAGATTGTCCAGCAGGCGCTGCTGGGCGTCTGCGCTGGGGTGGATGCCATCGGCCTGCATCATGCCTTCGACACCGCCTACCCCCTCCAGGAAAAACGGCACCCAGGGCAGCTGGTATTCCCGCGCCAGGTCGGCGAACACCTGCTCGAAGGCGCGGTTGTAGCGCACGCCGTAATTGGGTGGCAGGCGCATGCCCAGCAGGATGGGCTGAGCGCCGGCCTCCCGGCTGCGCTGAATCATCGCGTCCAGGTTCTGCCGCAGTTGCGCGGTGGGCAGACCGCGCAGACCGTCGTTGCCGCCCAGCTCGATCACCACCCAGTCCGGCTGGTGCTCGGCCAACAGACGGGGCAGCCGTGCGCGGCCACCTGCGGTGGTGTCGCCGCTGATCGAGACGTTCACCACCTGATGGCCCTCCAGGCGCTGCTCCAGTAGCGCGACCCAGCCCTGACTGGTATCCAGTCCCAGAGCGGCGCTGATACTATCGCCGACCACCAGCAGCGTACCGGCCAGGGCGGACTGCCCCCACAGCAGGCAAGCCAGGCTACCCGCCAGAATCCACGCACGCATTGGAACCCCCATGATCGACAGCATTCTCAGCGCCCGGAACCTTAGCAAAGTGGTACCCGGCACGGAAGGCGCGCTGACCATCCTGCATCCCCTGTCCCTGGAACTGTCGGCCGGCGACAGCCTGGCCATTGTCGGCAGCTCGGGTTCCGGCAAATCCACCCTGCTCGGCCTGCTGGCCGGACTGGATCGCCCCAGCGGCGGCGAAGTGATGCTGGCCGGCAACGCCCTGGAAAACCTCGACGAGGATCAGCGCGCCCGGGTGCGCGCCGAGCATGTGGGCTTCGTGTTTCAGTCCTTCCAGTTGCTCGATAGCCTGAACGCGCTGGAAAACGTCATGTTGCCGCTGGAGCTGGAAGGCCGCGCCGACGCCCGCCAGCGCGCCGCCGAACTGCTCGAGCGAGTCGGCCTTGGCCAGCGCCTGCGCCATTACCCCCGGCAGCTTTCCGGCGGTGAGCAGCAGCGTGTCGCCATCGCCCGCGCCTTCGCCGCGGAACCCGGCCTGCTGTTCGCCGACGAACCCACCGGCAACCTGGACAGCCGCACCGGCGAGCGCATCAGCGATTTGCTGTTCGATCTGAATCAGGAACGCGGCACCACCCTGGTACTGGTTACCCATGACCAGCGCCTGGCCCACCGCTGCCGCCGGCAGATCCGCCTGGAAGGCGGTCGACTGATCGAGCAGGAAGAGCCCTGATGTCCCGTCGCGTTCCCTTTGCCCGTCTGTTTGCCCTGGCGGCCCGCCAACTGCTGCGCGACCTGCGCGCCGGCGAATTGCGGGTGCTGTTCGGCGCCGTACTGATCGCCGTGGCGGCCAGCACCGCCATCGGCTACTTCGGCGCGCGCTTGAACGGCGCCATGCTGCTGCGCGCCAGCGAATTCCTCGGTGCCGACCTGGTTCTGAGCGGCAGCGCGCCGGCCAGCGCCGAACAGCTCGCTCCGGGGCACGCGCAGGGCCTCGATCACGCCCGCGTGGTGGAGTTCTCCAGCGTCATCGCCACCGATCTGGGCATCCAACTGGCCAGCGTCAAGGCCGCCGACGATGCCTATCCGCTGCGCGGCGAACTGCGCGGCGCCGCCGAGCCGTACGGTATGGAAAGTCGCGGCGCCGGTCCGCAACCGGGCTCAGCCTGGGCCGAGGCCCGGCTGTTCGCTGCGCTGGAGCTGGAGGTGGGCGACAGCATCGAGGTCGGCGAGAAGCCGCTGCGCCTGACCCGCGTGCTGACCCATGAGCCGGACCGCGCCGGCGACTTCTACAGCCTGACGCCGCGCGTGCTGATGCATCTGGACGATTTGGATGCTACCGGCGTGGTGCAGCCCGGCAGCCGGGTGCGCTACCGGGAACTGTGGAGCGGCGCGCCAGCGGCCCTTGAGGCCTACCGGCAGGCGCTGGACGGACAGCTGCAACCCAATCAGCGTCTGCAGGACGTACGCGACGAGAACCGCCAGATCGGTGGCGCTCTCGAACGCGCCGAGCAATACCTCAACCTGGCCAGCCTGGCCGCCATTCTGCTCGCGGGCGTGGCCGTGGCGCTGTCGGCCAACCGCTTCGCCGTACGCCGCTTCGACGCCAGTGCGCTGTTGCGCTGCCTGGGCTTATCGCGCCGTGAAGCCCTCGGCCTCTATGCGCTGCAATTGCTGATGCTCGGCCTCGCGGCCAGCGCGGTGGGCGTGCTGCTGGGCTGGCTGGCGCAGCTGGGACTGTTCCGCCTGCTGGCCGGACTGTTGCCGGCGGACATACCGCCCGGCGGCGCGCTGCCGGCGCTGGCCGGCACCGCCACCGGCCTGCTGGCGCTGGCCGGCTTCGCCCTGCCGCCGCTGGCGGCGCTGGGCCGCGTGCCGCCGTTGCGTGTATTGCGCAGCGATGTGCAGCCGCTGCCGCCCGGCGCCTGGCTGGTGTATGGCTCGGCGCTGCTGGCACTTGGCGCAATCATGTGGCGCCTAAGCCTCGATCTGACCCTCACCTTGGCCCTGCTAGCCGGCGGTCTGCTGGCAGCCATCACGCTCGGCGGTCTGCTGCTGGCGGCGCTGACCGGCCTGCGTCGCCTGTTGCGTGACGCCGCCCTGCCCTGGCGCCTCGGCCTGGGCCAATTGCTGCGCCATCCGCTGGCGGCGGTGGGCCAGGCGCTGGCCTTCGGCCTGATTCTGCTGGCCATGGCGCTGGTCGCGCTGCTGCGCAGCGAACTGCTAGACACCTGGCAGGCCCAACTGCCGGAGGATGCGCCCAATCACTTTGCGTTGAACATCCTGCCGGACGATCGCCAGGCGTTTGCCGACCATCTTCAGGCGCTGCACGCGACGGCTGCGCCGCTTTATCCGGTATTGCCCGGCCGCCTGGTAACCATCAACGACCAGCCGGTGCGCGAGGTGGTCAGCAAGGACTCGCAGGGCGAGCGCGCGATCCGCCGCGACCTGAGCCTGACTTGGGCCGCCGAACTGCCTGACGACAATCAACTGCTGTCCGGGGACTGGTGGCCGCATCAGGAAGCCGGCGACCTGCCGGGCGTCTCGGTGGAGAGCGAACTGGCCGAAAGCCTGAAGGTGACGCTCGGCGAC
>DATJDB010000305.1:0-9334 GCA_035497635.1 Pseudomonas sp.
CGCATGCCGAGCCGTTCGCTGGCCAGGTTCTCGATACGGTTATGAGCGGTCCAGGTGCTTTGTTCCAGCACCAGTCGCCCCCATTCCGCCAGCACCCGGTCGCGCTCGTTGAACTCGCCGTACAGCAGATTGACTCGTTGGCGATGATGATGCGCCGACCAGGTGACCGCCAGTGCCGACAGCACGACGACCGCCAACAGCGCCGGCAGCAGCAGGCTGCCGCGTGGAAGCCGCCAATGGGCATTCACCGCAATTTCTCCGCCACGCGCATTACCGCGCTGCGCGAGCGAGGATTGGCGCGCACTTCCGCCTCGCAGGCGTACTGCGGCTTGCCGAGCAATTTAAGACGCGGCTCGAAGGCTTTGGGAATGATCGGCAGATCGCGCGGCAGCGTGTCCGCTTCGCCCTTGGCCTGGCGACGCATGAACTGTTTGACGATGCGGTCTTCCAGCGAGTGGAAGCTGATCACCACCAGCCGGCCACCGACCTCGAGTACGTCCAGGGCCGCCTCGAGCCCCTGTTCCAGATCGCCCAGCTCGTTGTTGATATGGATACGCAGCCCCTGGAAGGCACGGGTGGCGGGGTTCTTGCCCTTCTCCCAGGCCGGATTGGCTTCGGTGATCACTGCGGCCAGGTCGGCGGTGCGGGTAAACGGCTTCTCGGCGCGCCGCTGGACGATGGCCCTTGCCATGCGCCGGGCGAAACGTTCCTCACCGTAGTCCTTGAAGACGCGACTGATTTCTTCCTCTCCGGCCGAGGCGATCCAGTCGGCGGCACTCAGGCCGAGGCCCGGATTCATGCGCATGTCCAGCGGACCGTCGTTGAGGAAGCTGAAACCGCGTTCAGGGTCGTCCAGTTGCGGTGACGACACGCCGAGATCCAGCAGCACGCCGGCAATTCGTCCCCTCAGCTCATGCTCGGCCACGGCCTGACCGAGTTCGGCGAAGCTGCGTTGCACGATGGTGAAGCGCGGGTCTTCGTCCGCCAGCGCCTGTCCGGTGGCGATGGCCAGAGGATCTTTGTCGAAGCCGAGCAGGCGTCCCCGCCCGTTCAGGTGCTCGAGAATGCGGCGGCTGTGGCCGCCGCGTCCGAAGGTGCCGTCCAGATAGCAGCCGTCCGGGCGCACGCCCAGCGCCTCGACGGCCTCTTCCAGCAATACGGTGATGTGGCGAAAGGTGCTGGTCATAGTCACAGAGTCAGATCGAGCAATTCAGCCGGCATACCGCCGGGCTTCTTGACGGCTTCACGGTCGGCCTGCTCCATGGCGTTCCAGGCGTTTTCATCCCACAACTGAAACTTGTTCAGTTGGCCGACCAGCATCACGTGCTTGTCCAGACCAACGTACTCGCGCAGCCGCGGCGGTATCAGCAGGCGTCCGCTGCCATCCAGCTCCAGATCGACGGCATTGCCGATCAACAGACGCTTGAGACGACGGGTTTCCTCGTGCAGCGACGGGAGCGCGCTCACCGTGGTTTCGATGCGCTCCCATTCAGGCAGGGGGTAGATGCACAGACAGGGATCAAGTGAGTCGACGGTGATGATCAACTGGCCGCCACAGCGCGAAAGAAGCTCGTCACGATACCGACTCGGCATCGCGAGGCGCCCTTTGGCATCCAGGCTGACTGCGTTGGCTCCGCGAAACACGTCGACGCTTCCCCACTCTGATTAGCTGGCTATGCCTTTACTACCCACTTTCTGCCACTTTGCACCACTAGGGCACACTATAGGAACGCGCCTTGTCCAGCGTCAAGGCGTGCGAAAGCCCGAAAACCCTTGCAGACCGGGAATTTAGTGACGAATGGAGATATTTGAGACGAAGTGCAAAAGGCGCTCACCCGTAATGCCAAAGGCCGGCATGTACATGGAGGTGAAACCTGATGCATCGCTTTAACTGGATGCGAGGGGCGATGCGAGGAAAATAAAAAGTGAGAGTCAGCCTGTAAGCCGGGTTTTGTCGAGGACAGTCATTCATCTACGATGACCATCGCTGGCCACCTCTAGCAACCTACCCGGATCCAGCGCGGGCCACGCCGATGGATCCCTATTTGGTCTTGCTCCGAGTGGGGTTTGCCTAGCCACGGACTGTTGCCAGCCGTGCGGTGCGCTCTTACCGCACCTTTTCACCCTTACCGGCGCTTGCGCGCTTAGGCGGTTATTTTCTGTGGCACTTTCCGTAGGCTTGCGCCTCCCAGGCGTTACCTGGCACTCCGCCCTATGGAGCCCGGACTTTCCTCCCCCTTCTTGCGAAGGCGGCGACTGCCCGGCCGACTCTCGGCGCGAAGGTTACTTGGATTGCCGTTGCAGCGCCACCTGGTAGAGGAGATTCTTGCGCACCCCGGTAATCTCCGCCGCCAGGGCCGCCGCACGCTTGACCGGCAACTCGGCCAGCAGCAGATCCAGCACTCGCAGCGCTTCGGCCGACACCGATTCATCGCCTTCGGGTGCCTGCCAGCCGGCCACCAATAAAACGCATTCGCCGCGCTGCTGATTGGCGTCGGCGCGCACCCATTCGCAGAGCTCACCAATCGGCAGACCCTTGATCGTCTCGAAGGTCTTGGTCAGTTCGCGGGCCAGCACCACCTGGCGCTCGGCACCCAGCGTATCGCGCAGCGCTTCCAGACTGTCCAGCAGACGATGCGGCGCCTCGTAGAAGATCAGGGTACGCGGCTCCTCGCGCAGCGCTTCCAGACGCGCACGCCGGCCAGCGGCCTTGGCAGGCAGGAAACCCTCAAAGATGAAGCGATCGGACGGCAGCCCGGCGGCCGAGAGCGCCGCGATCACCGCACTGGGTCCCGGCACCGGCACCACGCGAATGCCCGCCGCGCGAACCTGGCGCACCAGATGAAAACCCGGGTCGGAAATCAGCGGCGTTCCGGCGTCGGAAATCAGCGCCACATCATCCCCGGCCTGTAAGCGGGCCAGGAAGCGACCACCCTGCTCGCGCTCATTATGATCATGGCAGGCCTGCAGCGGCGTCGTGATTCCGAAGTGCTGCATCAGGCGCTGGGAGTGACGGGTATCCTCGGCGGCAATCAACGCCACCTCGCGCAGAATACGCAGCGCACGGGCACTGATATCGTCGAGGTTGCCGATGGGCGTGGCTACTACATACAGCACCCCGGGGGACGTCGGGTCGGCCACGAATCACCTCCAGCCTGGAAAAACGCGCAGTGTACTCGGTTTGCCAATTCCACATCGCGAACCCGGCAAGCCTTGCGTACAATCCAGGGTCCCTTCTGCCAGCGCATCGGAAACCGACCCATGATCTCTCGCCTGCGTCTGCTCACGGTCTTGTGCCTGCTCGGCCTGCTGGCCGCCTGCTCCGGCGGACCCAGATCGCCTGCCGGCGACCTGCCCAAGACACCGCAAGCCAGTGTCGATCAACTGCTGCTCAAGGCTTCCCAGAGTTCGCCACGGGAAGCCGCCCTGCTGCGCCTGGCCGCCGCGGACAAATCCTACGCACTGGGCAACCCGCTGCGTGCCGCGCACATCATCCAGCAGGTGCCGTTCGATCAGCTGGGTCGCACCGAGCAGGCGCTGGCCAGCGTCCTCAACGCCGAACTCTCGCTGTGGCGCGAGCGCCCGCAAACGGCCTGGGACTACCTGCAGCATCCCAGCCTGGAGCAGATCGGCCAACTGCCCAATGACCTGCAGATTCGCGCACACATGGCGCGGGCAGGCGCACTGGAAGCCAGCAACCAGTTGCTGGAAGCCACCCGCGAACGCGTCTTCGTCGCGCCGCTGCTCACCGGCCAGACCGCCAAGAACAACCACGAGGCGATCTGGGCACTGGTAGCCCGCCTCAACGGCACGCAACTGACCACTCCCGGCGAAGGGGACCTGGCCGGCTGGCTGGCCCTGGGCATCGCCGTGCGCGATGCTCTTACCGTGGAAATGCAGCAGGCCGGCATCGACCGCTGGCTGAGCGCCAACCCGAAACATCCGGCGGCGCTGGATCTTCCCGAACCGCTGCGCAAGCTCAAGGAACTGCCTGCCGAACCGCTGCGCAAGATTGCCCTGCTGCTACCCATGCAGGGCCAGTTGGCAAACGTCGCGCGCGCCCTGCGCGACGGCTTCATGTCCGCCTACTACCACGCCCAGCAGAGCGGCCAGAATCCCCCGGAGATTGTGCTCTACGATTCAACCGAAATCGTCTCGCTGGACAATTTCTACAACCAGGCACGCGCCGACGGCATTCAACTGGTCGTTGGGCCGCTGGAAAAGAACCTGGTCAAGGAACTGGGGCAACTGCCGCAGCTGCCGATCATGACCCTGGCGCTCAACTACGACGACAGCAACGAAACCGGTCCCGCCCAGCTCTTTCAGTTCGGCCTTGCCGCCGAGGACGAGGCGCTGTCGGCGGCCCGCCGCGCCTGGCAGGACGGCATGCGCCGCGCCGTGGCCCTGGTGCCGCGCGGCGAATGGGGCGATCGCGTACTGGCCGCCTTCAATCGCGCCTGGCAACAGCAGGGCGGCACCCTGCTGGCCGCCAAGCGCATCGACCAGCCCGTGCAACTGGCCCGGCAGATTGCCGACCTGTTCCAGTTGCGCCAGAGCGAAGCGCGCGCCCAGCGTCTGAAGGAAGTACTGGGCATCGAGCTGGCGGCGGAACCCGCGCGTCGCGCCGACGTCGACTTCATCTTCCTGGCCGCCACGCCGCTGCAGGCCCAGCAGATCCGCCCCACGCTGACCTTCCAGTACGCCGGCGACGTGCCTGTCTACGCCACGTCTCATCTATACACCGGCAGCCGCGAGGGCACCCAGCTACAGGATCTGAATGGCATTCGCTTCAGCGAAACGCCATGGCTGCTCGATGAGCGCAACCCGTTGCGCGAGCAGGTTGCGCGCCAGTGGCCGCAGGCCGGCGGCAGCTTGGGCCGGCTCTATGCCATGGGCATTGATGCTTATCGACTGGCGCCGCGCCTTTCCCAGCTCAAGGCGCTGCCGGAAACACGCATCCATGGCCAGACCGGCACCCTCAGCCTCACCGAGCAGCAGCGCATCGAGCGCGAGCTGCCGTGGGCACAGATCCAGAACGGTCGCATCCGCCGTCTACCGGATTACATCTACTGATGCAGGGCGGAACGGCAGGTGAGCGCGGCCGCGAGGCCGAAGCGCTCGCCTGTAAGTACCTGCTACAACAGGGCCTGCGCCTCATCAGCCAGAACTGGCGATGCCGGCGCGGCGAGCTCGATCTGGTCATGCTCGACGGCCATACAGTAGTATTCGTCGAAGTCCGCTACCGCCGACACACCGCATGGGGTGGCGCGATCGAGAGCATCGACTGGCGCAAGCGCCAACGGCTGGTCATCGCCGCGCAACTGTTTCTGCAGCGCGAATCGCGCTGGGCGAACAGCCCGTGCCGTTTTGATGTCATTGCCCTGGGCGATCAGCCAGCCCGACCTCCGGACTGGATCCGCAACGCGTTCGACTCCTGACATAGCCGCCACTCAAAGGTCAAACACCCGATGGACATGCAATCCCGTATCCGCCAGCACTTCCAGGCCAGCATCGAAACCAAGCAACGCGCCATGGAAGTGCTGATCCCTTACATCGAGCAAGCCAGTCAGGCGATGGTTCGCGCCCTGCTCAACGAGGGCAAGATTCTCTCCTGCGGTAACGGCGGCTCGGCGGGCGATGCGCAGCACTTCTCCTCAGAACTGCTCAACCGTTTCGAGCGTGAACGTCCGAGCCTGCCTGCCGTGGCGCTGACCACCGACAGCTCGACCATCACCTCGATCGCCAACGACTACAGTTACAACGAAGTGTTTTCCAAGCAGATTCGTGCGCTCGGTCAGCCCGGCGACGTCCTGCTGGCCATCTCCACCAGCGGCAACTCGGCCAACGTGATCCAGGCCATCCAGGCCGCCCATGATCGCGAGATGACCGTGGTGGCGCTGACCGGCCGCGACGGTGGTGGCATGGCTTCGCTGCTGCTGCCGGAAGATGTGGAAATCCGCGTGCCGGCCAAGGTCACCGCGCGCATCCAGGAAGTTCACCTACTGGCGATCCACTGCCTGTGCGATCAGATCGATACTCAACTGTTCGGAAGTGAAGAATGATGCGTAACCCGCTGATCCTCGTTTTCCTGACCCTGGCGCTGGGCCTGACCGGGTGCGGCAACCGTAGTATCGGCAACAAGATCGATGACCAGTTCCTCGAGCCCAGGGTTCTCTCAGCCGTCATGAAGGCCAATCCGGACCTGGCCCTCCCCACCTCACGGGTGGTGGTCACGGCTTACAACGGCGTCATTCTGCTGGCAGGCCAGACGCCGCGCGCCGAGTTGCGTGACCGGGCCGAACAGGCCGCCCGCCTGGTGGTGGGTGTCAGGAAGGTACATAACGAACTGGCGGTCCAGTCGCCGGTGTCGGCGCTGGCCCGTAGCAATGATTCGCTGCTGACCAGCCGCATCAAGACCAGCATGCTGGTGGCCAACAAGCTGGCCAGCAGCAATATCAAGGTGATCACCGAGAACGGCATCGTCTATCTGATGGGCATTGTCAGCCGGGAACAAGCCAATCGGGCCACCGAGGTAGCACAGAACGTCTCCGGCGTTCAACGCATCGTCCGGTTGTTCCAGTACACCGACTGAGCGGGCGCCTCCGGCGCCCCGTTCTCGTCTGCTAGCGTCCGCTGCCCGCGTCCGCCTCTTACTTGACCACTTTCAGACTGGGTCGCCCACCGGGACGCGGCGCTTCTGGCGGCGGCAGACCGTCATCACCGGCTTCTCCGAGCGCTTCCGGCTCGAACACCATGCCCTGGCCGTTCTCACGAGCATAGATGGCGAGTACCGCGCCGATCGGCAGGTAAAGGCTATGGGCCACACCACCGAAGCGACTCTCGAAGCTGATGCCTTCGTTATCCATCTGCAGGTAACGCACAGCGCCCGGCGAGACATTGAGGACGATCTGCCCGTCCTGGGCATAGCCGGCGGGAACACGCACCTGAGGATAGTCGGCATCCACCAGCAGATGCGGAGTGCAGTCGTTGTCCACGATCCATTCGTGAAGGGCACGCAGCAGATAGGGACGGCTGGATTTCATGCGAAAGGGCTCCTGTCTGAATCAGCGCATCTCGCGCTCTTGGGAGGAAAGGCTGGCCTGGAACGCCGGACGCGCGAAGGATCGCTCCATGTAGTCAAGCAGGGGTTTCGCCGCGCGCGACAACTCCAGGCCCAGCAGCGGCAAGCGCCAGAGCACTGGTAGCAGACAGCAGTCCGCCAGCGTGGCCTCGTCACTCATGAAGAACGGCTTTCCGGCGAATACCGGCGCAATGCCGGTCAGGCTATCGCGTAGCGCCTGGCGCGCCTGTTCCCGGACATCATCCTCTTGGAGAGGATCAAGAATCACATCCGCCTTGGCGCACCAGTCGCGCTGGATGCGGTGCATCAGCAGACGGACGTTGGCCCGCGCCAGAGGATAAGTGGGCAGCAGCGCCGGGTGGGGATAGCGCTCTTCGAGGTACTCAAGCAGCACCATGGGCTCGAACAGTGCCAGATCGCGATCCACCAGCGCGGGAACCTCTCCGTAAGGGTTGGCCTCCAGCAGTTCGGCGGGTCGGGTACCGGCGGGAACATCGATGATCTGAGCGGCGACGCTCTTCTCGGCCAGCACCAGGCGAACCCGATGACTGTAATGATCGGCGGGATCGGAAAAGCAGGCCAAACGAACGACGGCCATAGCGCCCCTCCTGAAAAATTGAATTCGATAAAACGGAAAAAAGCGCGCGCGCCCTGGGGCGCGCGCGCTTTCGGTCAGATCAGCAAGTGATCAGTGGACGTCCTTCCAGTACTCGCGCTTGAGCAGGTAGGCCACCACGAAGAAGAACACCAGGAACAGCAGCACGTAGGTGCCGATGCGCTGGCTTTCCAGCTTGACCGGGTTGGCCGAGTAGGCCAGGAAGGTCACCAGGTTCTTCACGGTCTCGTCGAACTCGGCCTCGGTCTGCTTGCCAGTGCCGGGGACGATGGTCAACTGATCGCAGGCTTCCTCGGTGACCGGGGTACCGGTCAGCGGATCGAAGACCTTCTTGCCGTTGTCCACCACCTGCACCTGCTTGCAGCCAATCACTTGGCGGCCTTGCAGGTCGGACATGACGTTGGGCATGCCGACGTTCGGGAAGACCACGTTGTTGGCACCCAGCGGGCGGGTCGGATCTTCGTAGAAGGTACGCAGGTAGCTGTACAACCAGTCGGTACCACGCACACGGGCGACCAGGGTCAGGTCCGGCGGAGCTGCGCCGAACCAGACCTTGGCGTCGGCCGGCTGCATGCCAATATTCATGTGCTCGCCGATCTTGGCGCCGGAGAAGACGATGTTGTCCATCATGACTTCAGCCGGGATGCCCAGGTCGTTGGCGACACGCTCATAGCGCTGAAACTTGGCGCTATGGCAGCCCATGCAGTAGTTGCTGAAGGTTTTCAGACCGTCCTGCAGCGCCGCCTTGTCGGTCAGGTCGATATCGACCTTGTCCAGCGGAGCCTCCGCTCCTGCCGCCATGGCAGTCAGCGGCAGTACGGAAAACATCAGTGCAGCGAAGAGCTTTTTCATCAGCCAGTCACCCTTTCCGGAACGGGTTTGGTCTTCTCCATGCGCGTATAGAACGGCATCAGGAGGAAGTAGGCGAAATACAGCACGGTGCAAATACGCGCCAGCAGGGTGCGACCGTCGGTCGGCGCCAGCACGCCCAGCACGCCTAGGATCACGAAGCTGATGCAGAACACCACCAGCCAGATCTTGCTCAGCCAGCCCTTGTAGCGCATGGACTTGACCGGGCTACGGTCCAGCCACGGCAGCACGAACAGCACGGCAATCGCACCACCCATGGCCACCACGCCCATCAGCTTGTCCGGAACGGCGCGCAGGATGGCGTAGAAGGGGGTGAAGTACCACACCGGAGCGATGTGAGCCGGGGTCTTCAGCGGGTTGGCTTCTTCGAAGTTGGGCTTCTCGAGGAAGTAACCGCCCATTTCCGGGAAGAAGAACACCACGGCGCAGAACACGAACAGGAACACCACCACGCCGACAATATCCTTGACGGTGTAGTAGGGGTGGAACGGAATGCCGTCGAGCGGAATACCATTCTCGTCCTTGGTCTTCTTGATGTCGACGCCGTCCGGGTTATTGGAACCCACTTCGTGCAGCGCCAGGATGTGCAGCACAACCAGGCCCAGCAGAACGATCGGCAGCGCGACAACGTGCAGCGCGAAGAAGCGGTTCAGGGTGATGCCGGAGATCAGGTAGTCACCACGGATCCACTCGGTCAGGTCGGCACCGATCACCGGGATCGCGCCGAACAGCGAGATGATCACCTGGGCGCCCCAGTAGGACATCTG